>VGTA01000354.1 GCA_016874875.1 Deltaproteobacteria bacterium
CCCCCCGCCCCCGGCGGGCGCTGAGGCGCGCGCCCCCCACGACCCGCCCCCGCGCCCGCTGTGGCGCGTGGCCCTCGACCTCACCCCGCTCACGCCGGTGGGCGCCGCCGCGCTCGCCTGCGCCCTCCACCTGCTGAGCGCGTACGGCGAGGGGGAGCGCGACGTGCTGCTGGCGGTGTCGATGAAGCTGGTGGCGGCGCTCTTGGGGATTCTGGTGGCGCTGACGCTGCTCGAGGCGTGGCGCCTCCGCCGGTGGGCGCGCCGCCAGCCGCCGCTGCCGGCGGTGGAGGCGGAGGTGGGGCAGGACCTCAGCACGGGGCTGACGCTGCCGGGCATGGGGGTGAGTCGGCTGTTTAACGTGCGCGTGCGCTGGCTCGCGCCGCAGGTCCTCAGCCACGAGCTCGTGCGCGGCGAGGGGGGGCTGCTCGAGCTCGTGCGCTTTGGGCGGCGCGGGCGGGTGGAGCGGGCGTGGCGGGAGCTGATGGTGGAGGACGTGTTTGGCTTCTGCGCGGTGCGCTGGCGCTGGGCGCAGCGCGCCGACCTCACGCTCCTGCCGCGCTCCTCCGCCGCCGCCGCCGCGCCGCTCCTGCAGGTGCAGGACGGCGAGGACCTCTACGACCCCGCCGGGCAGCCCGACGGCGACCTCGTGGAGCTCCGCCGCTACCAGGAGGGCGACCCGCTCAAGCTGGTGATGTGGCGGCTCTACGCGCGCAGCCGGCAGCTCATGGTGCGGACGCCGGAGCGGGCGCAGAGTCTCAAGCGCGACCTGGTGGCGTACCTGCTCGCCGACCCCACCGACGAGCCGTCGGCGAGCACGGCGCGCGCGTACCTAGAGCGCGGGCTGCTCGGCGACGACTTCACGCTCCTCGCCGACGGCTGCCGCGGGGGCGCCACCGAGCTCAAGGGCGCCCTGGAGCACCTGCTCTCGTCGGCGGCGGGGGAGCCCCTCGACGCGCTCCCGCAGCTCCTCGCGCTCCCGCCCGCCCGCCAGCGCGGCTGCGTGCTGTTCTGCTCCGCCGCCACGCCCGTGGAGCTGCTCCTCACGGCGGTGCGCGCCCTCCCGAGCCCGCCGCTCGTGGTGCTCTCGTTCCCTGAGCTCGCGGCGGCGGGGGCGCGCGGGGGGCTGCGGGGGGTGTTCTTGCGAGAGGAGGAGCGCGTGGAGTGGGCGGGGCGCCTCACGGCGCGGGGGCTGCTCGCCACCCACCAGGCGCTCCGCGAGGCGGGGGCGCGGCTGCAGCTCGTGAGTCAGCCCGAGGGGGCCTCGGTGTCCGATTTTGAGCTCGCCAAGATGGCGGGGGAGGCGCGCACGTGACGCGCGACGCGGGCGCGGGGCCGCTCGCCCGCCTGCTCGACGGGCTGGCGGGCGAGGGGTGGGCGGTGGTGGATGGGCTGCTCTCGGAGGAGGTGCTGCGGGGGCTGCGGGCGAGACTCGAGGAGCTCGAGGCGCAGGGGGCGCTCGCCCCGGCGCGGGTGGGGCGCGGGGAGGGGCGCCAGCGCGTCGCGGAGGTGCGCGGGGACCTGATCTCGTGGCTGCCGGGGCCCCTTGAGGTGGGGGGGGCGCGCGAGGGGCTCACGGCGGCGGAGCGCGGCCTCTATGAGCGCGTGGATGAGCTGGTCTTGGGGCTCAACCGCCGGCTGTTCTTGGGGGTGCGCGGCTATGAGCTCCACTACGCCCGCTACGGGGAGGGCGCTGGCTATCAGCGCCACGTCGATCGCCTGCGCGGGCAGCCGGCGGCTGGGCGGGCGGGGGGGCTGGGGGAGCGGCGCGTGTCGCTGGTGACTTATCTCAACGAGGGGTGGGTTGCGGGGGACGGCGGGGAGCTCTGCGTGTGGGCGCCGGTGGAGGGTGGCGGGGAGCGCGAGGCGCTGGTGGCGCCGGTGTGGGGGCGGACGGTGTGCTTTGAGAGCGACCGCTTCCCTCACGCGGTCCTGCCGGCGCGGCGGGCGCGGCGGAGCGTGACGGGGTGGCTGTTGGGGTGAGGGCGGGGCGCAGGGGCGCGCGGGGCAGGCGCTCGGCGCGCCCTAGAGGCGCGGGGGAGCGAGCTGCGCGGAGGGGCGTGGAGAGGCTATGGGGGGCAGTGATTGACCCGTACTTGAGCTAAGATGGCCGCGGGCGTCGAGCGCTGAGCGAGGCCGGCGCGACCGCGCGATCGGTTACTCGGTCGGCATGGGCGTCACGGGTGTCACGACCGGCGCCGGCGTCGGCGCCACCTGAGAGGGGGAGGCGGGCTGCAGCAGCCGCTCGAGCTTCACCTTGCAGCCACCCGAGATGATCTTTTGAGTGGCCTTAACGGCTTTGAAGAGCGTTGATGACTTCGTGTCGAGCAGGTTGAGCGCACCCGACACGACCGCCGAGGAGGCGCCCGCGCAGAGCTTGGTCATCATCTGGTCCACCTTGAGCGTCTTGCGGAGCTCGAGGTCCTTGAGCGACGTCCTCATCTTCTCGAGCGCAGAGCGGGAGAAGCGCTTGAAGGTGTCGGTCGACGGCACATACGAGGCCATCTTGCTCAAGACCTGCGCACCGCCGCGCATGGCGCTCAAGACGGCGGTGTTTAACGGACTCCCGCCCTCGCTCAAGAGGCTGTAGTGGCTGTTGATCAGCCGCGAGAGGTCCTCGAGGCGCCGGTTGACCTCTTGTCCGCTCTTCTCTTGCGCGCTCAGGCGCTGCTCGATCAGGCTGAGGGACTGCTCGACGCGATCGAAGCGCTCAGTCAAGAGCGTCCGCATCCCTGAGAACTCCTGTGTCAGCTGCTCCTTCAGCTCGGCGTGGTTGCTCTGGACGAGCTCGGAGAGCTTGGAGACCGCTCCGATGATCTCCTGTGTGTCCTTGAGCACGAGCAGGGTGTGGAGCGCGTTTGTGTCTTTGTAGTGTGTCTCGATCGCAAAGGCGTAGCGATCCACCTGCACCTTGAGGAGCTTCATCTCTCCGACCTTCAGGTCACGCTTCTTGAGGTGGTCTTTGGTCTCGTAGAGGGCGCGGATGATCTCAGAGGCGCGATCTGAGAGCTTCGTCCTGAACTTGTAGAGCGTGACCTCATTGTCGGGGTTTAACTCAGCCCTCAGCTGCTCCACCCACGCCTTCTCTTGATGAGAGTAGAGCTGCTTTGCGCGCTCAACCACCTGGGCGAGGTAGGGCTGGGCGGTGGGGTACTCAGAGATATAGAAATCATACGCCGCTAGGTCATCTTGCGCCATCACCGCATCAAACAGAATTCGCTTAATGTGCTCATCCGCGAGGTGGCTCTCGAGGCTTGAGGGGTAGCGCTTGATGAAGTCAATATAGGCGTCTAGGGTGTTGAGCCGCTCATAGAGCTTAAAGACGTCACGCTGCGCGATGATCGCGCCGGCGTAGTCGGAGTAAGCGCTGATGAACTGGTTGTACTCGTCGATCGCTGTGATGATCTCCTCGGTGGTCTGCGCGCGGGAGGCCTTCTCTTTGGGGAGCGCGCCACGGAGCGCAAAGAGCACAGGGGCGCTCTCAGAGGTCGGGTAGGTCGAGAGGAAGCTGTCGAGGTCCTCTTTGTTTTCAAAGTCAAAGGGCAGCAGCGCGATCTTGTTGTTGAGCGCGATGTGATCTCCCATGATGTGCTGGTAAGGGATCGACAGGTCTTTTGTGTACTTGAGGCCATGGTAGTCGAAGTTCACAGAGAAGCTCAGCGCGTCTTTCAGCTTGAGCTCGTCAGAGATGATGGGCGTGACGAGGGTCTCATAGGTGTAGTGGCCCTCCTTCTGCTCCTCGTTGTTCGTGAGCGTCTTGAGCGTGAACGGCGTCAACTGCTTCAGCTGGGCGTTCGGCGCGAGCTCTAGGCTGAGCGTGTTGAGGCGCCAGTGGTCGCACTGCATGAGCATAGAGAGCTTAATCACCTCAAAGGGCGACACGATGTTGTTGCCGTCCCCCGTCTGGCGGACATCTTTCTTGTCCGAGAAGGTGACCTTGGTCATGTTGCACGGGAAGTCGGCGGCTCGGTAGTTGATCTCTTTGATGATCAGTTTTGTGTCAAAGCTTTCGCTGCGGACAACCAACCCGTAGGCTTCATCACTGAGGCTGAGGGCGATGGGGTCTGTGAGCTTGATGGTTGTTTGGTGGCTCGTCTCCGCAGAGGCGTTGTCCCAGATCTTCAGGTCGCCTCGATACAGCTCAATGGAGACCTTTTCGATCTCCTTGGAGTGCTCCATCACGATGGAGAGAGTCTGCTCGTTGATCGGCTGCGTGGGTCTGATGAGCAGGCGCTCTTCTTTGTTGGGGGAGGTCACCTTGGGCGCGTTCATCAGACCACCCAGCAGCGACTTCTTCCTACCGATGAGCGTGACCTCGAGGGTGTTGTCGTTGAATGACCAACCGGGTTGGCGATGCAAGGAGGCTAGGATCGCTATTTGGTTTGTGGAGACCTGTGTGTCTGCGGGGCGTGTTTCGGTGGATGATGGGAGGGCGTTGTCTTCTTTAGGGGTGTCTTGCGCGAGGGAAATCTGATGGAAGCTGAGTAATGAGATTATTTGCAATGTGCCTGTGGCGAATTTTTTATTAAATCGAAGCAAATTCATGCATGATCCTTTTTATTTAAATGTCAAAATTGATAAGCATACATTTACACATATAGAGAACATCATGTCAAGAGTGTCGCTTCTTCGTAACCGTTCAGGGTCAAAAAAAGATAGCCAACCTCAGCCCCCCCCAAAGAGCGTGACCAAGACAGCTACGGAACGAGAGAAGCGCCCCGACCAGCACACAACGACACGAACCACTCAG
>VGTA01000355.1 GCA_016874875.1 Deltaproteobacteria bacterium
CCTGGGTGTTGGGGTGGCGCGGGAGGGGGTCGCGGGCGCGGAGCTGCGTCTCGTCCACGTCCACCGTCATCCCCTCGGCGCTGTGGACCTCGCCGTCGCCGTTGAGGGGCTGCGCGTGGTGGATCGAGCCGTGGCACTCCACGCAGCGGTCGGGGCTGAAGCCCGCCTTCTGGAACTGCCCGTCCACGTTGGAGGTGTAGATGAAGTAGTTGTCGCTGAGTCGCCTCGCCCACGCGCGCAGGAGCGCGAACCCCTCGTGGGGGACGGTGGCGCGGTAGAGGTTGAGGCGGTGGCCGTAGAAGCCCCAGGCGCGGTGAGGGTCTTGGGTGAACCAGCGCGGGTTGGCCATCTCTTGGAAGGGGACGCCGTAGAGGGAGGGGTAGGCTTCCCAAAAGCCTTGGTTGCCCTTAAAGTCCGGCAGCCCCGAGTCCACGCCCATGCCGGCGCCGGCGGTGATGAGGAGGGCGTCGGCGTCGCGGAGGAGGGCGGCGGCGGCGGCGTAGTTGGGGGGGGGAGGGGTGGGCATGGGGGCTGAGCTCCGTGGGGCGAGAGGGGGGTGAGGATGAAATGCGGCGGAGGGTGGATTTCTTTTTGGGCTCGGACTCGCCACGCTCGCGGACAGTGAGCTGGGCAGCGCGATGGCGTACAGTGAGCCGCACGCGCGCGCAGCCGTCAATTGACACTCACGCCCCTCGTTGGTACTCACCCCCCCACCCCCACGCGCCGCTCGCACGCCGCCCACAGGAGTCCCCCCCCATGAGCGACACCCCCGCCCTCGTCCCCGCCCTCACCCCCGCCGGCTTCCGCGACTACACCCCCGGCGAGGTGGCGGCGCGGCAGGGGATGATCAGGACCATCCAGCGCGCCTACGAGCGCTTTGGGTTTGACCCCCTCGACACGCCCGCCGTCGAGTTCATGGACACGCTCCTCGGCCCCCCGAGCGCCGCCGACGAGGAGTCCGCCAAGATGCTCTTCCAGGCGCGGCGCCTGCGCGGGCGCGACGTGGCGGGGGGCGAGGAGACCGAGGAGCTCGGGCTGCGCTTTGACCTCACGGTCCCCCTCGCCCGCTACGTGGCCAGCCACAGCGGCCAGCTCCCGCGCCCCTTCAAGCGCTACCAGGTGGGCCCCGTGTGGCGCGGCGAGCGCCCGCAGAAGGGGCGCTTCTGCGAGTTCCTGCAGTTCGACCTCGACGCCGTGGGCACCAGCGACCTCTACGCCGACGCGGAGGTGCTGTGGGGCGTGCACGACGCGCTCGTGGACCTCGGCGTGACCCGCTTCGTGATCCGCGTCAACAGCCGCAAGGTCCTCAACGGCCTCCCCGCCGTCGCCGGCTTCGACGAGGGCAAGCTCGTGGAGGTGATTCGCGTCCTCGACAAGGTGGACAAGGTGGGCGTGGACGCCGTGCTCGACGAGCTCCGCCGCCCCGACCGCGGCGGCCTCGACCTGAGCGCCGAGGCGTGCGAGGCGATCCGCGGCTTCATGGCCATCGGCGGCGACCCCGACGAGGCGCTCGCGCGCGTGGAGGCGCTCTGCGGCGGCGAGGGCGTGATGGCGGAGGGCGCGCGCGAGCTGCGCGAGGTCGCCGCCCACCTGCGCGCCGCGGGCGTGCCGCAGGAGCGCTGGCGCATCGACCTCTCCATCGCGCGCGGGCTCGGCTACTACACGGGCCCCGTCTTTGAGACCACGCTCCTCGACCTCCCGCAGATCGGCAGCGTGTGCTCCGGCGGGCGCTACGACGGCCTCGTCTCGCGCTTCTCCGCCGACCCCGCCCCCGCCGTGGGCGCCTCCATCGGCGTGGACCGGCTCTTCGCCGCCCTCAAGGAGCTCGGGCAGCTGCGCGTGCCCCCCACCTGCGTGCAGGTGCTCGTCACCGCCATGGAGCGCGACCGCCGCGCCGACTACATCGCCCTTGTCGCCGAGCTCCGCGCCGCCGGCCTCAACGCCGCGCTCTACCAGGGCGAGGACCACGCCTTCCGCGCCCAGATGGCCGAGGCCACCCGCCGCGAGGTGCCGGTGGTGGTGATCTGCGGCGGGCGCGAGCTGCGCGACGGGGTGGTGACGCTCAAGGACATGCGCGCGCGCGCGCAGGTCACGGTCCCTCGGGCGGAGCTGGCGGCGGCGGCGCGGGGGCTGCTGGGGGGCGCGCCCGCCCCGTGAGCCCCCGACGCGCCCCCTCACGCCCCCCGCAGCGCCCGCCCCGCCAGCAGCGCCTCGATCAAGAACATCTCCCACGCGTGCCGCAGCTCGCTGCGCGCGCGGCGCCACTCCACCTTGAGCACAAAGAGCTGCTCCTTGAGCTGCGCCCGCGACATCGACGCGCGCCGCGACAAGAGGCGCACGCGCTCGCGCTGGAGCTGCTCGGCGCGCTGCGCGTGCTCTAGGGCGCGCGCCTTGAGCGACATCAGGCGCTCCTCGTAGCCGCCGAGCGCCTCGCGGGCGGCGGCGGGGGAGCGCTGGGCGAGGGCGGCGAGGGTGGCGAGGCGGCGCTCCGCTAACACCCTCAGCTCCGTGGCGCGCGTGGCGCGCTGCAATGGACCCACTAGCCGCAGCGCGCGCAGACTCAGCAGCACGTAGCGCGTGGGGTCTGAGAGCCACCCGAGCAGCCCAAAGCCGTTGCGGTAGTCGGTGGGCGCGTCGTGGTGGTCGGCGTGGTGGTTCCCCTCGCCGAGCGGCAGCAGCCACACGTAGTTGTTCTTGGCGCTGCTCTTGGCGGCGGGGGCGCCCCACATGTGCGTGAAGGAGTTCACCGACCAGGTGACGTTCTGCACCACCACGCAGGCGAGCACCGCGGTCCACATCAGGCACAGCCCCGCCCACAGCGTCCCCCCGACCAGCGCGCCGAGCGCGAGGGGGGTGAGGAAGTTCATCACGAGCAAGAACACCACGTAGTAGCGGTGCTGCAGCCGCATCACCCCGTTCTGCTTGAGCACCGCCTCCGCGCGCTCGGCGTAGACGCCCTCCTCGTGGGGGCTGTCGAAGAAATAGCAGAGCACGTGCGACCACACGAAGTTGCGCCAGGCGCTCTCGAACCACACGGCGGAGTAGGGGTCCTCGTCGTGGCGCGCGTGGCCGTCCACGGCGTGGTGCACGCGGTGCTTGCCCGCCCAGCTCGCCAGCGACCCCTGCGCGGCGAGAGTCTGCCCGATGTAGCCAAAGAGCACGTGCACGGGCCACGAGATCCGCTTGGTGGCGCCGTGGCTCACGAGCCGGTGCGCGTAGGCGGTGGTGGAGAGCAGCGCCAGCGCCGCGTGGCAGAGCAGGTAGAGCCCCATCACGCCGCGGAAGCCCTCGGGGGCGTAGAGGAAGGGGACCCACGCGAGGAGCGCGAGCAGGTGCGTGGCGCTGATGTAGGAGGCGTTGACGAGGTTGAGGCGGTGGCGCAGGGCGCTCTTGACCTCAGAGAGCCGCCTCAGGCGCGCGCCCTCGGCGAGGGCGGGGAGGGGCGGGGGGGAGGGGGGCTCGGGGGCGGGGGGGGTCATGGGGCGGCTCCTGCGCGCTGAGGGGTATGGTGACGCTAGCGCATCGCGGGGGCGCGCGCTATACATTGAGGCGCCTCGCCGCGCGCGGGGCGCTCTCGCCTGAGGAGGCCCGCCTTGCACACCCCGCCGCGCCCCGCCCTCGCCGCCGCCCTCGCCGCCGCCCTCGCCGCCGCCCTCGCCGCCGCCCTCGCCTCCTGCCAAGAGCCCGCCGCGCTCGCCCCCGACGCCGGCCCCCCGCGCGCCCCGCGCCCCCGCCCGCTCTATCGCCTCGACCCGTGGGGTGAGCGCGCCACCGTGGACGAGGGGGGCGCGGTGGGCGTGGGCCTCCACGCGCGCCTCGCCGCGGGCCCCGGCGGGCGGGTGGGCGTGGCGTACTGGGACGCCGACGGCGTGGAGGGCGCCCCCTGCGAGGGAATCGAGGTCGATGACCCGCCCGCCGAGGTCCGCTGGGGGCTGTCGTTCGCCGAGTGGCGCGACGGCGAGGGGTGGCGCGCCGAGCGGGTGAGCGACCCCCTCCTCCTCGGCCCCCCCCCCGGCCTCCACCTCTCCTACGCCGCCGACGCCACCCCGCAGCTGCTCGCCCTCGCCGGCGACCCCGTCCCCGAGATTCGCTACTGCGGCGGCAGCGACCTCGCGCTGTTCACCCCCCGCGGCGCCGTGGGCGAGGGGTGGGGGGCGGAGTGGGTGGCCACCGACAGCGACCAGGCCGCCTCGGGGCAGCCCGCCAGCGACTACGGCTACGTGGTGGGCTACTGGCCTAGCTACGCCCGCCGCGCCGACGGCGCGGAGCTGGTGGTCTACCAAGACGTGCACGGCGGCAGCCTCCAGCGCGACGACCTCGCCCGCGCCGACCTGGAGGTGGCGCTCCGGGACGCCCGCGGCGGCGCCTGGCGCCACGAGCCCGTGGACGTGGGCGAGGGCGCCGGCACCCACACGCAGGCCCTCTTTGGGCCGCAGGGGGAGCCCATGGCGCTCTACCACATCCCGGTGGAGGCGGCGCAGGAGTCGCGCGCGCGGCAGGGCCTCTGGCTCGCGCGCAAGGAGGGCGGCGCGTGGCGGCGGCACCTGGTGGCGGCGGGCGCCGGCGAGGGGGGCGGGCAGGCGGTGGTGGTGGGCGCGGGCCTCGCCGTCCTCTACTTTGACCCGCAGGCGCGCCAGCCCGTCCTCGCCACCCTCAGCGACCTGCGCGCCCTCGACGCCCCCGCCGACGCCCCCGCCGACGCCCCCGCCGACGCCCCCGCCGACG
>VGTA01000356.1 GCA_016874875.1 Deltaproteobacteria bacterium
CACGGGAGTCGTGAGCGCCAGCGGCCGAAACACCCCCGTCATCGGCGGCGCCACCTCCGCGAAATCCCCCCCCCCGAGCCCCAGCGGCCCCGCGATCGCCCCGAACGCCTCATTCAACAACATCGGCGGCAGGTCGATCGGCGGCACCACCGGGAACATAGACGCGTCCCCCTCCACCCGCGCCACCAACCACGAATCCCGCGGCAGCGACAGCGACAGCGACACCTCCCCCACCCGCGACGACGGGTCCACCGACACCTCAAACCGCTCCGCCACCTCCCCGTTCACATAGAGCGCCCCGCGGCGCACATCCACCCACGACGCCGCCCGCGCCCGCACCACCACCTCCACCGCCCCCCCCGGCGCCACCACCTCCGACCCCACCGGCGCCCCGTTCACGAACAGCTCCAAGAACGGCCCGCGACTCATCGTCACCGCCCGCTCGCGCACCGCCCGCGCCACCCCCGACACCCGCACCGCCGCCGGGTCGTCCGTGCCCACCCGCACATACGTGCGCGGGTAGCCGATGTCATCGCCGTGATGGCTGTCGGAGTTCGCCGTCCCCGTGTAGCGCTCCCCCAGATTCAGCAGATTAAACCAATCATCGATGGCCCCCGGGTACGCCACCTCCTCCCCCTCACACAGCACCGCCCCCGCCGGAATCCGCGCCAGCTCCTCGCGCGTGAGCCCGCCCGCCGCCCCGTACTCGCGGCGGGGGTCGAGGCGCTCGGGCATGCGCGCGTGGAGCTCCTCATGAAACAGCCCGTGGTTGAGCACCTCGAGCGCGTCAAACGCCCCGCTGTACTGATTCGCCCCGTCATCCCCAAAGAACGCCCGCCCGCTCGGCGCGATCAGCTGACTCGTGATCGCCGACAGCCCCCCCCCCGCCGCCGGCGGCGGCACCACCGCCTTGAGGGCGTCGAGCCCGTACTGCGAAAAATACCCCAAGAGCTGATCCCGCGGGTGATTCACCTGCACGATCACGTCGTCCCCGAGCGCCCGCCCGCCGTCACACACCTCCTGCGGCGTCCGCTCCGACCACTGAAACGCCCCGCGCGTCACCTGCGACACGTCGCGGCGCACGGGGAACATGTTAAAGTGCCCCGACTCCAGCGTGGTCATCTCAAGCCCCACCATCGACGACACCCACCCCTGAAGCCCCTCGCGCTCAATAAAAGGCTGATAGTCCGTCACGAAATTGTGATCCGTCGCCACCAAGTGCTCCAGCCCCTCCCCCGCCGCCGTCCGCACGCGGTGGCGGAGCGGCAGGTCTGAGTCGAGCGACGGCGAGGCGTGCAGGTGGAAGTCCGCCGAGATATACCCCGGCGTGCTCACCTCGCGCCGCAACACCTCCGTGTGCGAGAACACCTGCCCCGGGCGCAGCGACACCCGCCCCTCCACCCGCTTGAGCTCATACTCCGTCCCGCGCGACACATAGACCTCATACTCCCCCGGGCGCACCTCCACGCTCACCTGCCCGTCGCGCGTGAACCCCGTCGCCTCGATAAAGCGCCGCGTCGAGTCGTCCTCCGCCGAATCCGGCACGAGGTCATCCACCCGCCACTCCTCCCCCGCCGCCACATCAAAGACCCGCTGGCGCAGCGGCCGCGCGAGGTCCGTGGGGGGCGCGAACCCCCCCACCGTCACCTTAGCCGGCAGCGGCCGCCCGTCCTCCCCCGACACCGACACCGACACCATCGCCGGCGTGGGGCTGCGCAGCAGGAGCGCCGCCCCATCGCCCGCGCGCACCTCAAACGCCGTGGGCGCGCTCAGCGTGGGGTGGCGCTGCACCCGCGCCGCGTACGACCCCGCCGGCAGCGACAGCGCAAACTGCCCCGCCGCGTCGCTCAGCGACTGATTCACCGGCCGCCCCGCCGCGTCATACACCACCACCGACGCCCCCGCCGCCGGCCCCCCCGACACCTCATCGAGCACCTGCCCCCCCACCCGCTCCACCGCCGCCCCCGTGAGCTCATAGTAGATGTCCATCACGCTGCTCACGTCGCCCGTCCCCACGATGAAGGCGTGGCGCACCCCGAACCGCTCCCCCGGCGCGAGGCGCGACGGCGCCTGCGCCGAGAACATGCCCGTGAACGAAGAGGCCGAGAACGGAATCAACGAATCCCCTGGCCCCACCTCGTCGCCAAACAGCTTGGCGTACACGTTGCGCGGCGCGGCGGGCGCGTCGGGCTCGTCGGGGCGCACCGGCTCGAGGCGATTGTACACAAAGCTCTTGGGGTGGTCGCTCGGCTCCTCCGCCGTGGGCGCGGCGGGCTCGGGCAGCAAGAACAGCCCATAGGAGTTGCCGTCCGGATTCACCGACACCATGCCCGGCGTCACCAGCCCCGGCAGCTCTGGCAGCGCCAGCGTCTTATCCTGCGCCGCCGTCAGCGGCGCCCCCGCCGCCCGCGCCGCCTCCTTCTCCGCCGACGCCGCCGCGGAGCGCGCGTAGCGCTCCTCGAGCGAGAAGCGGATGTCGAACCCGAACCCCGGCGCGAACACCTCGTTGCCCGCCCCGAAGAGCGCCACGAACCCCAGCGGCACCCGGAACGGGTCGCGCGCCACGCCGCTGAACGGCCCAAAGCTAAACAGCAGGCGAGCCACATCCGAGGGAATCTCCACGGGCGTCTCGTCCTGATTCACCATCGCCGACTCGATCTCCACGTGCCGCGCGTTGGGCGCCAGCGCGTACGTGAGCTCAAAGCCCAAGCGCGGGCGCTCCCCGATCAGCGCCGACAGCCCCGCCTCCCCCGTGAGCTTGGGCAGCAGGTCCGCCAGCGTCTCAAAGCCGTCCACCCCGTCATACGAGTTCACCAGCGCGCGGTTGAGCACCTTGGTGATCGACAAGAACTCCCCCCCCGCCCCCGACACCCGCACCCGCGCCGTGGGGTCGCCCGGAGTCGGCGGCAGCGCCTCCACGCGCTCGGGCTCGAGCGCCTGCAAGAAGAACACCGGGAACAGCTCGCCGAACGAGTCGCGCCCCGGCGCCCCGCCCGACGTGCCCTGCTCTGTGGGGCGCACCAGGTCCGCGTCGATCAGCCCGCCCCCGTACACCCCAAAGCCGCGCGAGTAGCCCTTGTCCTGCACCACCACGCGGAGGCGGTCGTTCTCGAGCACAAAATCCCCCACCTCGCCGAGCGCCGAGGGGCCGCCGATGAGGTCCTGGCGCGAGGTGACACGGCGCGCGTCGGCGCGCGGCGAATCAGCGTCAGCGCAGCTGTGCAGGGCGAGCGCGGCGACGGCGGCGGCGAGCGCCACGCCCGCGCCCCTGCGCGCGAGAGGCGCGCGCCCTGAGATGACAGGCGCTACGGGCGCTACAGGCGCTACGGGCGCTTCACGAAAACGCGTCACGCGATCTATCATGCGAGTCATCACGTGAGCCCTCAAAACATCATCTGGACGAGCACGTCCACGCGGTCGTTCTTGATCTTCCGCGCGCGCTCCTCCTCGGCGAACGTGTAGTTGAGCTGGAGCCTGAGCGGCAGGTCGAGCGCGCCCTCGGTCAACAGCCAGTTGAGGCCGAGCGTGTGGTGCGTGAGCGCGTCCGCCGCCAGCGCCGCCCGCAGCTCCTCGTCGGTGGCGGTGGCCGACACCGACGCCGTGGGATCGTACCGCGCGAAGCGGTAGGCGGGCATGATCCCCTTGAGGTGCTTGTCGAACGCCCCAAAATCAAACCCCGCCTCCACGTGGAAGCCGTCCCCGGTGCGCTCCGGCTCCGCCGGCACGTCGAGGGCGGTGGTCACCTGCCGCATCCACTGCCCCTGCATGCTGAGCCCGTAGAGCTTGAGGCGCGCGTCGCCCGTGAACCCCACGCGGCGCTCCGACACGAGGTCGGGCAGCTCCCCCGTGGTCACATCGTTGAGGTACACCCCGCCGCCAAAGCGGAGCTTGATGTTCTTGTTGGCGCGCACCCTGATGAACGCGCGCCCGGTGTAGGCGAGCGCCTCGTTGTCGTTGGTGAACTGGTCAAAGCTGTTGCCGTTGGTGACGCTGGCGATCAGGTGCAGACTCACCGCCTTGTCCTTGGTGAAGGGGAGGTCGCTGAGCAGCTGCACCCCCGTGTGCCGCGTCAGACTCAGCCCCGCCACGTTGAGCCCCTCCACCCCCAGCACCCCCCTGCTCTCGAGGGCGCGGTCAGCGAACAAGAGCCCCGCCGTGGACTCCCACTCGTTGGCGTCATAGGCGGGCTTAAAGCGCCCAAACCGCGCCGAGATATAGCGGCTGAACTCATACTCCATGTAGGCGTCGAGGAGCGACGTGCGCACCTCCCCCTGCGCGCGGTTGAGCGGCTCGCGGCGCTCAAGCGCCCCGTCAAAGGCGAGCAGCGCCCTGAGGCGATCACGCTTGAGGCGCACGTTGATGCGCGTGTTGCTCAGCGAGAAGCCGTCGTTGCGCCCCACGAACTGCGCCACGCGCTTGTCGTCGGCGATCCCCTGGTAGCGCGCCTGCACATAGCCGTCGAGCGAGAGCTTGAAGCCGAACGGCGTGTCGCCCGCGTCCCGCCGCTTGGGCTTGTTCTGCGCCTCGGCGGGAAAGGCCTTGCCGGCGGCGCCGCGCGCGTGTGCCTCACGCGGGCTGAGCGCGGAGAGGCCCACAGTCGCCGCGAGAGTCGCCGCGAGAGTCGCCGCGAGAGTCGCCGCGGGGCGAGGGGGCTGAGCGGAGTGATTCATGAAGAGCTCCCTGAGCTGTTGAGGTCCAAGAGGAAGAGCGTGGCGAGGAAG
>VGTA01000357.1 GCA_016874875.1 Deltaproteobacteria bacterium
TGACGTCGCAGGCGAGGGCCGCCTCGCGGCTCGCTACGCACATCACGCGCTCCCCCACCCCCGCCTGCGTCGCGTCGATCGCCACGTGCGGCTCCCCCGCCGGCGACCCGTCGGCGCGCAGGGGCTCCACCACCAATAAGCGATAGCCTTCCAGCCCCGTGTACTTTATTGTGGCGACCACGGTCCCAATCACGCGACCTAGATACATCTCTTTGTCCTTGGCCTGAGGTTTTACATGGACGAGCCTACCCACATGCTCGATTTAATCAAGCGCCGCCGCACGATCCACCGCTATTTGGACCGCCCCGTGCCGCAGGAGGCGGTGTGGGCGGCGCTCGAGGCCGCCCACCACGCCCCCAACCACCTGCACACCTGGCCATGGCGCTTTTACGTGGTGGGCCCCGAGACCAAGGCCACCCTCGACGCCGCCGCGCTCAAGCAGAAGGAGGTCAACGGCCCCCTCGCCGACGCCGAGCTCGAGCAGCTCCGAGAGAAGCGCCTCAACCCGCGCCTCATCGTGGCCTCGCAGGTGCGCCGCGACGACCCCGAGCGCGCCAAGGAGGACTACGCGGCGGTGTCGTGCGCCATCCAGAACCTGTGCTTGACGCTCGCCGCCCACGGCGTGGGCTCCAAGTGGTCCACGGGCAGCCTCACGCGCGCCCCGCAGCTCTACGAGCTCCTCGACATTGACCCGCGCGCCGAGGAGGTGGTGGGGTTTGTGTGGTACGGCTACGCGGCGCACGCGCCCGCGGTGGAGCGCCCCGAGCTCGACATGGTGGTGCGCCTCACGCGCTGAGCGCCGCTTGCGCTGAACGCCCCAAGCGCTTATCTAGGAGAGCCGCGGATCGGGCATGCCCCCTAGCGCATCCCTGCCGCGCCCCCCTCGCCCCCACCCCGCGCCGCGAGGCGCAAGAGGCCCCATGAGCGCGCACACACCCATCGACGACACGCCCATCACGAGCCTAGAGCAGCTCCGCGACTATATGCTGCTCGGCGCCAAGCCTGAGGAGCGCTGGGTGATCGGCACCGAGCACGAGAAGCTCGGCTGGATGCCCGCCGAGGCGCGCAACCCCCCCTACGGCGGCCCCAAGGGCGTCGGGCAGCTCCTGAGCGCGTTTGAGGCGGAGGGCTGGGTGGCCACGCGCGAGGGCGCCGCCATCATCGCCCTCACCCAGCGCAAGGCGAGCATCACCCTCGAGCCCGGCGGGCAGCTCGAGCTCAGCGGCGCCCCCCTCCGCACCCTCGCCGAGATGGCGCGCGAGACCGACGAGCACCTCGACGCGGTGCGCCGCCTCAGCGAGCCCCTCGGGCTCACCTGGCACGGCCTCGGCAGCTCCCCCACCCCCCCCGACGCCTGCCCCAAGATGCCCAAGGCGCGCTACGAGGTGATGCGCCGCTACCTGCCTACGCAGGGGCGGCTGGCGATGCACATGATGCACGCCACCTGCACCGTGCAGTGCAACCTCGACTTCAGCGACGAGCAGGACGCCATGCGCAAGCTGCGCGCCGGGCTCTACCTGCAGCCCGTGGTCATGGCCGCCTTCGCTAACTCCTTCACCCTCGACCAGCGCCTCCGCGACGGCAGCTGCGCGCGCTCGCAGATCTGGCTGCACACCGACCCCGCCCGCTACCACTACCCCGCCTCCTTCCTCGCCCCCGGCACGCCGCTCTTGGCCTACGTGGAGTGGGCGGTGGGGGTGCCGATGTTCTTCATCGCCCGCGAGGGAAAGTACATCGACTGCGCGGGGCTGCCCTTTGAGCGCTTTGTGCGCGAGGGCTTCAAGGGGCACGCCGCCACCGTGGGCGATTTCGCCCTGCACCTCTCCACCCTCTTCCCCGACACGCGCCTCAAGCAGCACCTCGAGGTCCGCGGCGCCGACATGAGCGACGCCGCCTACTCCAAGGCGCTCCCCGCGCTCCACGTGGGGCTGCTCTACGACGAGCGCGCCCTCGCCGCCACCCTCGACCTGTTCGCGCCCATCACCGCCGAGCAGCTCTGGGCGGCGCGCGCCGCGGTGGACGAGCAGGGGCTGCGGGCGGACCTCGGCGGCCGCCCGCTCCTCGAGTGGGCGCGCGACGTCACCGCCCTCGCCCGCGAGGGCCTCGGTCGCCGCGAGCCAGAGTCGGCGCACCTGCTCGACCCGCTCGAGGCCAACCTCCGCGCGGGCCGCTGCCCCGCCGACCACCTCCGCCCGCTGTGGGCCAAGGGCGTGGAGGCGCTCATGGCCGCCACGCGCCTCTGCTGAGCGCCGCCCCTCAGAGCCGCGTGGAGTCCCTCAGAGCCGCGTGGAGTACGGGAAGCGCACGTCGAGGGTGACGTAGGCCTGCCCGATGTGCCAGATCGTCCCCTCGCGCGTCATCTCTAGCGCCGTGACGCCGCCCCCGAGCTCCTGCGGCGGGTAGAAGGTGGAGCGCCACCCTAGCGACATGCCCACCGTGTCGTTGAAGCGCAGCGGCACCTCCGCGCTCAGCGTGAGGCCCGGGCGCAGGAAGTGCATGCTCTTGGGGGTCTTCGTGGGGGTCTTCGTGGGGGTCTGCGCCTCGTCGCCGTCGAGGTAGCTGATATAGGCGTAGGTGGCCTGCACGTTGGCGCTCACCGTGAGCGGCCCGAGGCCCACGCCCAGCCCGATCAGGTCCCACATCGCCCCATACATCGCGCTCTGGCCGCTGTCGCTGAGGCCGGCGGGGCTGATGAGCAGCGTGCGCGGGATGAGCATCATCGGCCCGAGGCGGACTTTCGCCTCGTCCACGTTCTTGGCCATCTTGCGGTACTGCTTGGGAATCTTCTTCTCAAAGCGCTTGATCACGTCCCGAGTGATCACCGCCTCGAGGTTGAGGCGCAGGCCCGTGTAGAACGTCTGCTGCGCCGAGAGCGTGTCGTTGGTCACAAAGTGGAGGGCGGGGCCCACGCCCACCTCGATGGGGACCTCCACGGGCTCCTTCTTCTTGGCGGCGGCGGGGGCGGGGCGCAGGGCGGCGCCGAGGAGCAGCGCCGCCCCCAAGAGCAGCGCGCGGAGGGGGCGCCGGGGGGCGCGGGGGCGGGGGCCGGACATGGGGTCTCCTGTGGGCGGGGGCGGCGCGCGGCGCCGACTCGTTGAGGACGCCTCTAGATGCCCACGGCGGGGGGCTGAAATCAAGCCCCACGCGCCCCCCCGCGCCCCCCCCCGCGCCCCTAATCCGCCACCCACTCGACGAGCAGCTCATAGTCACCCGCCTGCTCCACCCCCGACGCGCTCACCCACGTGTCCACCACCAGCACATAGCGCCCCGGCGGGAGGCTCTCCTCCACCGCGAGGTGCCCGCGCGCCCGGCACGCGCGCGCGTCATCGCCGTCGAGCAGGTGCAGGTCGGGGTCCACGTCAGGACTCCCCGTCTCAAGCGAGGCGCGCAGCACCCCCGCCTGGCGCAGGTTGAGCACATAGACGCGCTCCGCGCCGCCCTCGTCCGTCTGCTCAGCGCAGCTGTAGCGGTCAAAGCGGCGCTCCGAGGAGAGGGCGGTGCTGTTGCGGTCGCTGTAGGGGAGCGCGCGCACCTCATACGGGCACGCGTGGCTGCCGTCCGCCGCCGCGCAGGGCGCGTAGACGCTCGGCGAGATGTCGCGCGCGTCGATCAGGAAGTAGTCCGCCCCGTCGCCGAGCCCCGTCCACGCCTGCGAGATGAAGCTGAGCCAGTTGGCCGCCCCCGGCACCACTTGGCACCCCGCCGAGGCGACGTTCACCGAGGCGGCGCGGAGGGGGGCGCGGATCTGCCCGCCGTGGATGTTGTGGGCGGAGCCGAGGCGGTCGCGGTCGAGGCCCTCCTCGGGGCCGGGCAACCAGCCGTTGCGGTCGCTGTCCCAGTGGCCGTTGTTGTTGGTGTCGTCGCGGACGGGGTAGCTCTCGAGGGCCATCTGCAGGGCGTTGTAGCCGCGATGCCAGCCGTTGATGTAGGGGTAGTAGCGGTTGGGGCGCAGGGAGGACGAGGAGTCCACGCCAAAGTCATAGGCGCCCGTGTCGGTGTTGACCGGGAACTCGCGCACGTGCGCCACCCCCGCCGCGTCGCGCCACAGCAGCGCCAGGGTGTCGTTAAAGAGGTTGGGGGTGTTGTGGTGCCACGAGATGCGCCCCGGGTAGGCGCCGCGCAGCCCCACCACCGTGCGGCGCTCTGGCGTCGTGAGCACCTCACGCCACAGGGTGCGCGACACCAGGCGCCCATAGAACGAGAACGCCTCCTCCTCGCTCAGCAGGCGCCCCTCCCCCGGCGCCACCTCATAGCAGCGCGGCCCGGACCACTCCTCGGCGCGCTCAAAGAGCGGCATGTCGTCCACGTGCCCGGGGAGCACGAGCGACTCGTCCTTGGGCGCCGCCCCGAGCCCCCCCGCCCCGCGCGCCCCCTCGCCCCGCGCGCCCTCTAGGGCGTCGAGCGCCTGCGCCCACGAGACATCGCGCAGGGCGGGGGCGTAGGGGTCGAGGTGCGCCACCGCCCGCGCCGGCGCGTCATAGCGCGCGCGCAGCGACTCACGCCAGCCGAGGTCCTCGTCCTCCTTGCTCGACGGCCGCGGCGCGCTCTGCCCGCGGGCGAACGGGTGCGTCTCCGCGAAGCCGTACTCGGGCAGGGGGCATGGCGGATTCTGAAGGAGGCGCGCCACCAGCCCCTCGCCCTCGCCCCCCGCCTGCCCCCCGCCCTGTGCACCCGCCTCGCCCCCCGCCTCGCTCGCACCCGCCGACGCCCCCCCA
>VGTA01000358.1 GCA_016874875.1 Deltaproteobacteria bacterium
GGCGGAGGCGGGGGCGACGCGCGCCTACGCGGCGGGGGCGCTCATCAATGTGCCGGGCGCCTACACCTTTACGCTCAACGTGCCCAACTGCGTGGGCGAGGTGGTGCAGGCGCGCCGCGCCTTCACCGTGAACGCGCCCCCGGTGGCGGTGGCGGTGCCGAGCGGGCACCCCAACGCCGACAGCCTCGCGCAGGTGCCCACCTACGTGGCGGTGGAGGGCTCGCCCCTCCGCGTGGAGGCGGATGACTCGCGCCCCCCCGAGGTGGAGGACTCGCTGTCGACGTACCGCTGGGACTTTAACGGCGACGGGGTCTTTGACGTGTCGGGGGCGGCGGCGGCGGCGGCGCGGGTGCCGTTCCCCACCGACGAGGACGGGGTCTTCACGGGTCGCCTCGAGGTGGTGGACTCGTTTGGGCTCACGAGCGGGCAGTCGTTTGAGGTGCTCATCGATGACGTGCACCCGTCGGTGAACGCCGGCGGCCCCTACAACCCCGCGCAGGGCGAGGCGCAGCGCTTTGACGCCTCCCTGTCGCGCGCCGCCAACGCCGCCGACCCGCTCTCGCGGGTGGTGTGGCGCTGGGGCGACGGCACCCCCGACACGGTGGCGGCGCCGCCGGCGGGGCTCACGCCCACGCACGTCTTTGAGCGCGACGGGCAGTATGAGGTGCGCCTCACCGTGCACGACGAGGACAGCTCGCGCTCTCAGGTGGTGCAGGTGTCGGTGCGCGACGTGCCCCCGACCTTTGGCCCCAACGGCGTGACCGTCGCCCCGCAGGAGCCCTACGCGCTGCAGGAGGTCACCTTCACGGTGGACGCGCGCGCGGGGGCGCCGGCGGACCCCATCGTGTCGTATGATTTTGATTTCTTGGGCAACGGGCGCTTTGAGCAGTACCCCGGCGCCGAGGTGCGCTACCAGTACCTCGAGGCGGGGCGCTACACGGTGACGCTGCTCGTGCGCGACGAGGACTCCTTCGCCCGCACCTCCTTCCCCCTCACCGTGCGCGCCGTGACCCTCAGCGACCTCCTGCGCGAGGTGGACGCGGCGGTGGCGCGCCTGGAGGCGGCGGGGGGGCCGGCGCGCGCGCTCTCCGCGCTCAACCCCGACGGGCAGCGCGACGCTCACGCGTGGGTGGCGCAGGGCCTGTGGGCGGAGCAGATGCGCGACGCCGCCGCCGGCGCGGGCGTGGAGGCCTCGCGGATGCAGAGTCTCTATCGCGGCTCGACGCTCATGGCCTTTGATGAGCTGCTGTTCCGCCTCAATCGCGCGCAGTCGGCGGGCGCGGACCTCGGCAACCTGCTGTGGAAGGTGAGCCGCCAACTCCTGCGCGAGACGGAGTCCTACGCGGCGCAGGTGCTCGCCTCCGACGCCAACGCCCTCCTGTCGCGCAATTACCAGCAGGCGCAGGTGTACCTCGGGGCGGCGCGCGCCATCTTCACCAACGTGGACTTTAAGGACCGCGTGGGCGCGCGCGACGGCTTCTTGGCGCGCGACCTCTTCGCGGCGATCTCGGAGGCGCACTTCTCTCTGCGCGGCTACTCGGACCTCGCCACCGTCCACGGCGGCTTCCCGATGCCCACGCGCGGCGACGTGATCACGCGCCTCTTCGCCGCCAATGAGCCCAACGCGCACGTCCTCGCGTCGTTCAACCAGCTCGCCGGGGAGCTGGCGTCCTATCTCGCCGACGCCGACGACGCCGCGCGCCCGGGGCCGGGCGTGGCGGAGATCGCGCGCGCGGCGGCTACCCTCGATGACCTGCGGGCGCTCGTGGCGCAGCCGATCCTCAGCCCCTGCCTCAACAACCCCGACGCGGACCTCGAGGCCCCCGAGTGCGCGGCGATCGATGACCTCGATTCGCTCCGCCTGCAGCTGGGGCTGATGGACCTCATCACCGACCTCTTCGCCGCCGCAGACCAAGGCGTGTATGTGCGCAGCGCGCAGAGCATGCTCACCCTCGCCGTGCGCTTCCGCGTGGAGGTGGCGCTGCTGAGCGTGCAGGACGAGTGCGGCGTGCGCTCTCCCCTCCTGGTGGGGGCGCGCGCGCAGCAGGAGATCATGCTCAACCTGCTCGAGCGCGGGCAGAGCGACGCGGCGCTGCTGTACTATATCGCCCCAGAGCGCCGCTGCTTGGTGGTGCAGATCTACAACGAGTGCGTGGTGCCGGCGCGCAACGTGGGCGCGGACCCCGCCGAGCTGCTCTCGGAGGAGCCCTACCCCGACACCTGTGAGGGCGTGGGCTTTGGCGGCGAGGGCGGCGGCGGGCTCTTTAGCTTCGAGCCGCCCATCGCGTTCCGCGAGCCCCTCGATGACCTCTTCCTGCTCTATAAGATCGTGAGCGCCTTTGTGCAGCGCGTGGACCTCGCCCGCGCCGCTGAGCTCGCGCGCTTCGCGCCGGAGTACACCTGGGCGGACGTGAACCGCTTCTTTGTGGACAACGCCTTCAACATCAGCGACGTGGACACCGCCATCACGCAGTTCAATCACGACGTGCTCGACGCTGACGGCGACGGGCTGCTCGGGCTGATCGAGATCGACTGCCGCGTGCGCTACAACGTGCCGCTCAACCCCATGCGCGCCAACTCCACCGGCGTGCCCGACGGGGAGGTGGACTGCGACGGCGACGGGATTCCCAACGCCGAGGAGCTCGCCATCGGGCTCAACCCCGTGGCGCAGGCCGACGCGGCGCTCGACACGGACGGGGACGGGGTGACGAACTACCGCGAGTGGCTCTGGGCTAAGCGCGGCCTCGCCCTCGACATCCGCGACCCCCTCGACGTGCGCCTCGATCACGACAGCGACGGGATTCCCGACGGCCTCGAGATCCGCAACGACCTCGACCCCACGCTCACCACAGACGCGCGCGCAGACTTTGACGCTGACGGCCTCACGAACGCGCAGGAGGTGCTCAATGGGCTCAACCCGCGCGACGCCTCCGACGCCAACGCCGATCCCGACGGCGACGGGCTGACGTCGCGCGAGGAGGTGGCGCGCGGGCGCGACCCGCTCGTGGCGGACTGCGAGTCGGACGCGGTGGAGCTGGTGGGGCGCGACGACGACGCCCTAAGCGCTCGCCCCCTCGCCCTCGTCGGCGACCCCGCCCGCGCCTCCTTTGGAGGCGGCACCATCTGCGGGGCACGCGGCAGTGAGGACGTGGACTGGTTCTCGGTGACGATCGACGTGGAGCAGGCGCGCCTCGCGGCGCACGTGCGCGGCGCCGATGGCCCCAACGCGGACCTCGCCCTGCGCCTCTATCGCAAGCTCGACCTCGCGCAGATCGCCACCAGCGACACCCGCTTTGAGGGCGAGGTGGTGGTGGCGTCCCGCGGGCAGCTCGAGGCGGGGGAGTACCTGCTCCGCGTGTCTCACGCCGCTGGCGACGCCGCCCCTGAGTCGCCCTATGTGCTCGACGTGATGGTGGTGGAGGCGACCCTGCCCTGCCTCCCCGACTCCTTCGAGGGCGCGCAGACCAACGACCGCCTGAGCGCGGCGACGGTGGTGAGCGGCGAGCTCCGCCGCGGGGACGTTTGGGTGTGTGACGCGGAGCGCAACACGGGCGACTGGTTCCGCGTGGACGTGCAGGGCGTTGACCGCACCGTGCACATCAGCTATGCCCCCAACACCGACGGCAAGCTCGAGCTGTCGGCGATGACGCAGGACCTCTCGTCGTACGCGGAGAGCCGTGACGTGCAAAAGAGCGCGCAGTGCCTCAACCTCCGCGCCTCGGGCTCGCCGGCGGCGGTGTTCGTGAACGTGACGGCGGCGTCGATTTTCGCCGACGGCGACGGGCGCGTGGACTACACCCTGCAGGTGGTGGAGACGGACCTCGACGCTAACCCGCGCGGGGCGTGCGATGAGCTGAACCGCGGGCTCTTTGGCTTCCACCCGTGGCCCACGCTGGCGCTGCCCTGAGCCTGAGCGGGGCTGCCCTGAGCGGGGCTGCCTTGGGGCGCGGCGGCTGAGGGCGCGCGGGGGGGTGGGGGGCGGGGCGCCCTCAGCGCCCGCAGCAGCGCTTGAGCTTCTCGCCGCGCCCGCAGGGGCATGGCTCGTTGCGACCCACGCGGCGCGACGTGACGCGCGCGTCGCCGTCACTGTAGCGCCACTCGCCGCCCTCGCGGGTGAAGCGGCTCACCTCCTCGAGGGCGGTCGCGCGCTCTCCTTCGAGGGCGGTGGCGCGGAAGCGTACCGTCCCCGCGTGGGCGTCAGCGGGGGGGGCGCTCAGCACCTCCAGCCGCACCCAGCGCGCGCGCTCGCCGCTGAGCCCGAGGGCGGGCGGGCGGGTGGCGCTGTGCCAGGTCTTGAGCACGTAGGGCTCGTCGCCGCGGGCGTAGGCGGTGTAACGCGAGCGCATGAGCTGCTCTGGGGTGGCAGGGGCGGCGCGCCCCTCGAGGTAGGGGAGGCAGCAGTCGCTCAGCGGGGCGCCGCCGCCGCAGGGGCAGGGGGGCTGGGGGGCGGGCGCGGCGGGGGGCGTTGGGAGTGCGGCGGTGGGCATTGGGGGGCGCTCGTGGGGTGAGGGGAGCGTGGCGGGTGTGCTTGAGCGTGCCAGGCGCCTGCGCTGGGCGCCTGCGCTGGGTGCCTTTTATGACAGGCGCGGCGGGTGGGCGCTAGGTGGATAGGGGGCGGCGAGGTGCCCTGCGAGGTGCCTTGCGAGGTACCATGCGAGGTGCCAGGCACCTGTTATGTGCTCGCTATATATCAGCTTTTTTCCAT
>VGTA01000359.1 GCA_016874875.1 Deltaproteobacteria bacterium
TGCTCTAATCGCGCCACCCCCCCACCGCGGAGTCCCCCATGCGCCTCACCGCCCCTCAGCCCCTCCTCAGCGCCCTCCTCAGCGCCCTCCTCAGCGCCCCCCTCAGCGCCCCCCCCGCCCACGCCGGCGACCTCCACCGCGAGACTCTCGGCGACGTCAGCGTCGGCGTCCCCTTTGGCTACATCCTCCGCAAGCTCGGCTCCCCCACCAAATCCACCAAAGAGCTCTACGACGAGCAGGCCAAGTGCAACGCCCAAGTGCACTTCTACGACAAGCAGGGCATCGAGGTGGAGACCTGCGGCGAGGGGCGCAACCCCCTCGTGCGCTCCGTGCGCGCCGTCCACAACCGCGCCCCCGTCACCTCCAAGGGCCTCCGCGTGGGCGACAAGGGCGAGGAGGTCCTCAAGCGCTACGACGACGCTAAGAGCTTTGAGGGCAAGACCTACGTCATCGAGGACCCGCGCGCGGGCATCACCCTGCGCTTCTCGGTGGAGGAGGGGCTCATCTACGAGATCAACCTCTACAAGGACCACACCCTCGCCTCGAGCAAGGTGGACCTCGAGGGGCTCAAGCCCAAGCGCGAGCTGTTCCGCTAACGCGCCGCCCGCCCCCGCCGCCCGCCCCCGCCCCCGCGGCTACCAGCCCGCCGCCCCCTCCACGGGGCGCGCGCCTGGGGGGGCGAGGAGGAGGAGGCGCTGCTCCCCGAGCAGCGCGCCGCCGTCGAGGCGCCACAGCTCTGGCGGCGGCGCGGCGGCGAGGCCGCCGTCGCGGAGGAGGGAGGCCTTGAGCCCCCCGCGCCCCCCGTAGACGCTCGGGGCGCGGGTGGGGCTGAGGGGGGGGGTGGGGCTCAGCGCCCCCAGCACCTCCCCGGCGCGCAGGGCGGCGCCGGCGCCCACGGCGCGCAGGGCGAGCGCCGCGGGGTCGAGGCTCGCGGGCGCGCCCTCCGCCCCCCGCCACCGCGCCCACCCGCCCCAGGCGGCGCGCGGGCTGAGGGCGAGCAGGGGCCCCGCGTACAGGCGCCCGGCGTAGGCGAGCGCCTCGGCGCGGCGGTCGCCCGTGAGGAGCGCGAGGGCGCGGTAGGGGCGCAGGGGGTGGGCGCTGAGGAGGAGCACGCCCGCCACCGCCGCCCGCGCCTCGGCGGCGGTGGCGCCGGGGGCGAGGGGGGCGCGCAGGAGCACCCCGAGCCCCCCGCGCGCCTCCGTGGCGCGGAGGTGGTCCTCGCGCGGCGCGAGCTCGCTGAGGAGGCCGCGCAGGTCGGGGTCGAGGTCGTGCTGCGCCTCGCGCGCTAGCAGCTCGTCGTGACTCGGGAGCGCGAGGCGCCCGCGCGGGGCGCCCCAGCCCTCGGCGGCGAGGCGCGTCACCCGCGCGCGCCCCGCCCCCGCCTCCGCCCCCGCCTCCTCCACGAGGGTGAGCGCCCCCGCGCTCGGCGGCAGCGGCGCGAGGAGGTCCTGCGCCCGCAGGCGCGCCACGCACTCCCCCGCCCCCCACCAGAGCCCGCGCTGCGACCACAGGCGCTCGAGGGCGCCGTCGGGGGCGCGCGAGGGCAGGGCGGCGCCCCCGGCGAGCGGCAGGGCGAGCAGGGCGCCCTCGCCCCCCGCGCCCGCGCCCGCGCCCGCCCACTCCGCCGCGGGCGCTGCCCCCACCACGAGCGACCAGCGCGCCCGCCCCGCCCCCCCCTCCTCGTCCGCCGCCACCTCCGCCGCGCCCACCCCAAACAGCCGCGCGCACCCCGCCGTGATGGGCGGCCGGGCGCTCAGCGCGAGGGTGGGCGACAGCTCCTCGGCGAGCGCCTCCGCGAGCAGTGCGCTCAGCGGCAGCAGCCGCAGCCCCCGGCGCCCCAGCGCCTCGCGCGCCGCCCCGAGCGCCCGCGCCGCCGCGCACCGCTCCGCCCCGGGCGGGTCGCGCAGGTCGAGCGACACCACGTCCCCCGCGCGCCACCGCGCCGTGTCCCACGCCGCTCGCCGCCCCCCCGCCCCCGCCCCCGCCCCCGCCCCCGCCTCCTCCTCCGCCCCCGCCTCCTCCAAGAGCGACGCCCCCACGTGGCGTGTCCAGAGGGCGGCGAGGGCGCCTGGGGCGGAGGAGGACGAGAGCGCGTCGAGGCGCGCTCGCCACTCCCCCCCCGAGGGGCGCCAGAGGGGCGGCGGCGGCTCGCGGCGCCAGCCGAGGGCGTGGAGCGCCTCGGCGAGGCGCGCGCGCTCCTCGCTGAGCGCCTCCGCCCGCGCGACCGCGTCGTCGAGGGCGGGCGACCAGGGGAGGCGCGGCGCCACCTCGTGACCCTCGCGCGAGAGGCGCGCCACGAGGTCGCGCGCCTCGTCGGGCGGCAGGGCGCCGAGGTCCTCGGCCGTGAGCAGGACGGTGAGCGACGCTAGGCGGCGATCAGGGGCGGGCGCGGCGGGCGCGGCGGGCGCGGCGAGCGCGTCGAGGGCGGCGGGGAGGCACGCGGGCGCCCCCTCCACCGTCAGCGCCACCCCGCCCGCCCGCGCGTCGCCGCGCAGATAGAGCGCGCTGAGGTCCTCGTGGGGCGCCCTCGGCGCCGGCGCGCCGCCGCAGGCCGCGAGGAGCGCGGCGCAGGCGAGCGCCCCCGCCCTCACGCCTTGAGCCCCCGGAACGCCTCGAGGTGCGCGCGCTGCGCCGCCGACAGGGCGCGCGGCACCTGCACCTGCACCTTGAGGAACAGGTCGCCGCGGCGCTCCTCTTGGTTGAGGTGCGCCATGCCCTGCCCCGCCACGCGCAGCACGTCGTCGGGCTGCGTGCCGGCGGGGACCTGCACGCGCACGGGGCCGCTGAGCCCCTCCACCTCGAGCTCCTCGCCGAGGGCGGCGCTGAGCATGTCGATCGACAGCTCGCGCACCAGGTGCTCCTCCTCGCGGTGCAGCGTGGGGTGGTCGGCCACGTGCACCACCACGAACAGGTCCCCCGCCTCCCCGCCCTTGGGCGCCGCCCCGCCCTTGCCGCGCACGCGCAGCTTGGCGCCGTGAGGCACGCCGGCGGGGATGGAGACGGTGATCTGGCGGCGCTCGGGGCGCTTGCCGGTGCCGCGGCAGTCCCCGCAGGGCTTCTTGATGATCTGCCCGCGCCCGCGGCAGCGGGGGCAGGTCTGCGCCATGCTGATAAAGCCGTGCCCCACGGTCACCTGCCCGTGCCCGTTGCACATGGTGCACACCTCGGGCGCCGTCCCCTTGGCCGCCCCCGTGCCCCCGCAGCTGCCGCAGTCCACCTCGTAGGGCACCTCGAGCTCCCGCTCCCGGCGCTTGAGGCAGTCGGCTAGGGACACCTTGATGTCCACGCGCATGTCGTCGCCGCGCGGCGGCCCCTTCTGGCGCCCCCCGCGCCCAAAGATGTCGCCAAAGATGCTCCCGAACAGGTCCTCGAACCCCCCAAATCCGCCCCCCGCGCCCCCGTTCCCCTGCAGCCCCTCGTGCCCGTATCGGTCATAGATCTGGCGCTTCTGCGGGTCGCTCAGCACCCCGTACGCCTCATTGACCTCCTTGAAGCGCGCCTCGGCCTCGGGCCCTGGGTTGCGGTCGGGGTGACAGCTCATCGCCAGCTTGCGGTAGGCCTTCTTGAGCTCTGCGTCATCGGCCTCTCGGCTCACGCCGAGCGTCTCGTAGTAGTCTGCGGGCATCAGGGCTGGCTCCTCGGGCTACGCGTCTGCAGGGGGGGGCGGGCGCTCATCGTGAGCACGCGTCCACGCTAATCACGGAGTTCTTCTTGTCAACGGGCTTTCTTGCTGTGAAAATCGGCTGATAATCAACCTCGCCCCCCTCCACCGCCACTCGCGCCCACCCCCCACCGGAGTCCAAGCACATGCCCAGCCGCTCGCCGCGCCCTCCGCGCGCCTCCCAGGGCCTCGCGCTCGCCCTCGCGCCCCTCGCCGCCCTCGCGCCCCTCGCCGCCCTCGCCGCCCCCGTCGGCGCCCTGCGCGTGACGCTGCCCGCCGTCCCCAACGGCGCCCCCATCCCCGCCGAGCACGCGTTCTGCGTGGAGGACGGCAAGGGCAAGGCGGGCCTCGGCCCCAACAAGAGCCCCGAGCTCCGCTGGGAGGGCGCCCCCGCAGGCACCCGCTCGTTCGTCGTTCTGGTCACCGACCCCAAGGTGCCCTCCAAGGCCGACGACGTCAACAAAGACGGTCGCGCCATCTCCAAGGACCTCCCGCGCGTGAACTTTTATCACTGGGCGCTCGCCGACCTGCCCCCCACGCTCACCCACCTGCCCGCGGGCGCCGAGAGCGCGGGCGTCACCCCGCGCGGCAAGCCGGCGGCGGGCGAGGGCGCGGGGGGAGTCGGGGGCGTGCGCGGCCTCAACAACTACACCGACTGGTTCGCGAGCGACGAGGCCATGAAGGGCGCCTACGCCGGCTACGACGGCCCCTGCCCCCCCTGGAACGATGAGCTCATCCACGAGTACCGCTTTGAGGTGTTCGCCCTCAACGTGCCCACGCTCTCGCTGCCCGCCGGCTTTAAGCCCGCGGAGCTGCTCAAGGCCATGGAGGGGCGCGTGCTCGCGCGCGGCGTGAGCGTGGGCCTCTACCGCCTCAACCCCGCCGTCCCCTACCCCCCCGCCGCGCCGCCCGCGCCCTGAGCGCTTGATTCCTTGAGCCGCGCCGCGAGCGACTCCCCGTCCCCCTCCTCCCTGCGCCTCTTGCCGGTGGGGGCGCTGCTGTTCTTGGTGGCCACCGCCCTCGTCG
>VGTA01000360.1 GCA_016874875.1 Deltaproteobacteria bacterium
CCTCCGCGAACCCCTCCGCGCCCGCGTCCGCGCCCGCCTCCGCGCCCCCCTCCGCGGCCCCCTCCGCGAACCCCTCCGCGCCCCCCTCCGCGAACCCCTCCGCGCCCCCCTCCGCGCCCCCCTCCGAGCTTCTCTCCGCGCGCGCCCCCGAGAAGCCCGCCCCCCCCGGCAGACGCCCCCCCTCAGCGGAGGTCGCCTCGGGCGCCAGCGCGGGGGCAGCGGCGGGCGCCAGCGCGGGCATGGCGGGCGCGGGGGCGGCGGGGCTCGGGGTGACGAGCGGGGTGAGGGGGCGCGGGGCAGGGGCCACCGCCTCGTGCCACGCCCGCACACGCGCCGCGTCGGGGTGCGCCCCCTCCCCGCGCCCCTCCGCCAGCGACAGCATATCGTCATAGGCGCGGAGGGCGGCGTCGTTCACGGCCGCCGCGAGGGGCGTGGAGGCGCGCGAGAGGCGAATCTGCTCCACGCGCAGCGAGATGACTCCGAGGGGCCCCCCCGTCAGCTGCGCCTCGCGCAGCACGTGGATCGCCGCCACCGGCGCCTCGAGCCGCTCCGCGAGCACCTCAGCGCGCTCCCAGGCGTAAAAGAGGCGCTGCTCGATGGAGGGGGCGAGGTGGCAGAGGTTCTCATAGAGCGCCTCGACCTCCTCCCAGGCGCCGCGCTCGCGGAGCGCGCGCGCCTGCTCCTCGAGCTCGAACATCAGCTCCCGGGACGGCTCTCTCGACATGGGCGATCTCTCTCTCTCTCAAAATCGGTCAGGGGCGTCTATCCATCAGAGGCGCCCGTCATCGCTCACGCGGCGAGGGCGCTCAGCGCGCCCCCTTGAGGTACGCTTGGTTGAGACTCACGCGGCTAAACGAGGCGCGCATCTGCTTGCCACAGCGCTCTTGGCGCGCGCAGAGGCGCAGCTCCTCCACGTTGAGGCGCTCAAAGGCGTCGCGCGTGAGGCTGATCGTGAGGTAGGTGTTGACCTGGTCGGGCAGCTCTGAGCGGCGGCGCCCGTCCTCCCCTGGGCGGACCACCTCGTGATACGACAACGTCACCTGCTCGAGCCCCGGCAGCAGCTCAAAGAGCGCCCGCGCCCCCTGCGAGTACTTAATGCGCCCAAACGTGAGCCACGACGCCGCCTCCGACCACAGCGCGGTCATCGAGCGCCCCGCGATGGGGCGCCAGATGTGGAACTGCATGTGGCTGTCGGCGAAATCCACCCGCTCCGAGGCGTGGCGGCGGGGCGGGTCCACGAGGTAGAGGCCCATCGCCTGCTCCGCGGCCACCTTGAGGTCGAGGTCGGGCTCCCCGGGGGGATAAAAATCGGGGCTGGCGGGGAAGGCCTCCGCCACGCTCACCTGGCGCGTGAGGGGGGCGAGGGGCGGGGCGACGCGCGCCGCCGGGCGCGCGGGGCGCGCCGCGCACGGCGCCGCGGGCGACAGCGTGAGGGCGGCGAGGGCGGCCAGGGCGGCCAAGAATCGGGCGGACGTCATGCGTGAGCTCCTCTCTGGTCATGCGGCGCGGGCTGCGGGTCGCGCTCATGGCGGGGGTCGCGGCCCATGAGGTCCCTGAGCACGAGGCGGGGCGCCTTGCCCTCATAGAGCATCGCGTACACCTCCGCCGTGATGGGCATGTCCACCCCCTCGCGGCGCGCGAGCATGTGGGCGCTGTGGGCGGTCTTCACGCCCTCCGCCACCTCCCCCATCGACGAGAGAATCTCCTCGAGGGCGCGGCCCTTCCCCAGCTCGACCCCCACGAAACGGTTGCGCGACAGCCCGCCCGTGCACGTGAGGATGAGGTCGCCCATGCCCGCCAGGCCTGCGAGGGTGAGGGGGTTAGCGCCCATCTTGACGGCGAGGCGCGAGATCTCCGCCACGCCCCGCGTGATGAGCGCCGCGCGCGCGTTGTGCCCCAGCCCCAGCCCGTCCGCCACCCCGGCGGCGATAGCGATCACGTTCTTGAGCGCCCCGCCGAGCTCCACCCCGAGCACGTCATCGGTGGTGTAGAGGCGAAAGTGCGGCGCGCTGAAGCGCTCCTGCGCCGCCCGCGCCGCCTGCGGGTCGCGCGCCGCCACGGTGACGGCGGTGGCCTGGCGCTCGAGCGTCTCTTGCGCGAAACTCGGCCCCGAGAGGAAGGCGAGGCGCGCGTGGAGCGCGGGGGGCAGCGCCGCGCACAGGACCTCCTCCATGGTGCGGAGCGTGCCCGTCTCGATCCCCTTGGAGGCCCCCACCAGCGTCAGCTCCCCCCCCGCCGCCCGGCGCGCCTCGCGGGCGCGATCGAGGAGCGGCGCGAGGGTGGCGGCCACCGCCCCCATCGTGTGACTCGGCACCACAAAGACCACCAGAGCCGCCCCCGCCGTGGCCTCCTCGAGCGACGTGGTGGCGCTGAGGAGGGCGCTGAGCGTGAAGCGCGACTGGTAGCGGGGATTCCGCCGCTCCTCGTTGACCCCGCGCGCCACCTCTGGGTCGCGCGTCCACAGGCGCACGGGCCCGCGCTGCGCGAGCAGGTCGGCGAGCGCCGTGCCCCAGCTGCCGCTCCCGATGACGGCGCAGGGGGGCAGGGGCGCGGCGGGGGGCGCGGGGGCGTGAGCGTGAGCGTGAGCGTGACTCATGTGGGCTCTCCGTGAGGCGCAGCGGGGCGCGCCCCCTCTGGCCCGAGGGGCGCGCGCCCCTCCGCCGCGAGGGCGCGCGCCCGCAGAAGGGCGTGCTCGCCCGTGTCAAAGATCGACAGATCCTCCGCCTCGCGGCGGGGCAGGCCGCGCGACGGCGTGATGAGGGCGTCGAGCCCCTGCGGCTCCGCGCGGCCCCCGTCCGCCTCCGCCAGCGCCGAGACGGGGTGGCGCGTGCACATGCCCGACGAGAGGTCCGGCTCCTCGCGCACGTCGCGCCACACCACGAGGCGGTTGCGACCGCGGCGCTTGGCCTGATAGAGCGCCTGGTCCGCGAGGTCGATCAGGCGCTCCTTGCTCTGCGCGTCCTGCGGATAAAACGACAAGCCGACCGAGAGCGTCACGCGCACCTCCTCGCGCCCCTCCGTCACGAACGACAGCCCCTCCACCGCCACGCGCGCCCGCTCCGCCGCCGCCACCGCGTCCCCGTCCTGCGGCAGCTCGAGAGCCACGGCGAACTCCTCGCCGCCGTAGCGCGCCACGAGGTCCACCTCGCGCATCACGCCCTTGAGACTCTGCGCCACCCCCCGCAGGACGGCGTCGCCGAAGGGGTGCCCGTGGGTGTCGTTGACGCCCTTAAAGTGATCGATGTCGAGCAAGAGCAGCCCCACCGCCCCCCCGGCGCGGTCGGCGCGCCGGAGCGACTGCTCGAGGTCGTCTTGGAAGGCGCGGTGGTTGCGCAGATGCGTGAGGCCATCGGTCATGGCCTGCTCGCGAAGGCGGTCGTGGGCGTTGATGAGCGAGAGGCGCTCCGCCGCCTCGCTCACCACGAGCTCGAGGGTGTTGAGGTGGGGCGGCTCGAGGAGGCTGCGCTCACGCGCCGCCAAGACGACCGCGCCGAATCGCTCGCCCCCCGGGTCCACGAGGGGCAGCGCGCGCGCCGCCGCCAGCCCCGCCAGCTCCGGCACGGGGGCGGAGAAGAGCGTGAGGAGGTCCTCGCCATACACCGCCATCGGCGCCCCGAGGCGCATGCTCTCGCTCACGTAGTCCTCCCCGAGCTGAAAGACCCACCCGCCCACGCTCGGCGCCCCGCCCCCCCACCACGCGCCCGCCACCTGCACCCCCTCGGCGCGGACGAGGCACACGGCGATCCAGGCGCAGGAGTCCTGCACCACGAGCGCGTCGAGGAGCGCGCGCACCAGCTGCTCCACGGTCCGGGAGCTGTGGAGGTGCTTGAGGCTAAAGAGGAGGCGCTCGGCGAGGTCGCTGTCGTAGGTGAGCTGCTTCATAAACTGGCTGACGTCGAGGTCGAGCGACAGCTTGTGCGCCACATAGGTGACCACGAAGCGATCGCGCTCCGTCCACGGCTCCACCGCGTCGCGGTCCACACACAAGAGCCCGTCTATGGCCCCGCCGCCCTCGCCGCCGCCCCCACCGCCGCCCTCACCGCCGCCCTCACCGCCGCCCTCGCTGCTCTGCACGCCGATCGCGAACGAGATCAGCCCCCCCGCGCGCACCGCGCCCGGCACATAGTAGGGCAGCTCGCCGCCCCAGCCCCCCTCCCCGCGCGTCAGCGCGCGCGCCTCCCGCGCCGCGAGGGCGGCGGCGATGAGGGGCTCGCTGAGCGAGAAGGGGCGCGGCGACCAGGTGCTGCGCCCGCTGCGGCGCGTCCAGCGCCAGCGCACCACCCCCGTGTCGCCGTCGCTGCGCCGCCAGATGAGCACCGCCGACTCCGCCGACAGGAGCTGCGCGAGATAGGCGAGCATCAGCGCGCACGAGCCGTCGATGAACTCGATGGGGCGCTTGCGGCGCAGGTCTGAGCCCACGCGCAGCGCCTCCACCTGCGCCCCGATCTCAAAGGGGTGCAGCTGGCGGGTGGAGAGCCCGAGATCGAGCTCGCGGCTGTGCCCCTCGTCCCCAGCGGCGGCGAGGGGCCCGGCGAGGGGCCCGGCGAGGGGCGCGGCGAGGGGCCCGGCGAGGGGCCCGGCGAGAGACCCAGCGAGAGACCCAGCGAGGGGCGCGGCGAGGGGCGCGGCGGGGCTCGTGAGCGGACTCAGCTGCGGGGGGACGGGGGTGAGCGCCGTGGCGAGGG
>VGTA01000361.1 GCA_016874875.1 Deltaproteobacteria bacterium
CGCCCTCCTCCTCACCCTCGACGCCGAGGGCGCGCCGCGGCTCGTCCTCAGCGCCGAGGGCGAGGCGCCGCGCCCGCTGCTCGACTTTGCCGTCGCGCCCGCCCGCGCCCTCGCCTACGCCGAGGAGCGGCGCGGGCCGTTCGCCATCTACGAGTTCACCCGCGCCGCGCGCTTTGAGGGCGCGCCCGCCCTGAGCGGGGGGGCGCGCGCGGCGGGGGGGGGCGCAGAGGCGCGCGCAGAGGCGCGGGCGGTCTGGCGGGCGGGGGGCGCCGCGGCCACCCTCGCGCTCTCCGCCGGCCCCACGCCCCACAGCGCGCGCCTCCGCCTCAGCGTGGAGGGGGCCGAGGAGCTCCTCGGCGGCGCGGCGCCGCGCTCGCTCTCGCTCTCGTTCCGCTGCCTGCCCAGCACCACCTTCCACGGTTTCGGCGAGCGCTACGAGGGGCTCGACCTGCGCGGCGCCGCCTTTGATTTGATCGTGGGCGAGCAGGGAATCGGGCGCGACGGGCCGCCGCGCGCCGTCAAGGGCGACGCGCACACCACGTACTTCCCCATGCCGTGGTGGATGGACCTCTCGCGGGGGGTGGGGCTGCTCATCGAGACGCCGCGCCGCGTGCGCGCTGACCTGTGCGCGGGCGACGCGGGCGAGGCCACGCTCGAGGTCACCAGCGGCGCGCCGCTCGAGGCGCTCGTGTTCTTTGGGCCCGCCCCCCTCGACCTCATCGCGCAGCTCAGCGCCGTGGTGGGGCGCCCCCGCCGCCCCCCCGCGTGGGCCTTTGGCGCGCCCTGGATCAGCGCGCAGGGGGGGAGCGCGGCGGTGCGCGACGCCGTGGCGCGGCTCGACGCCGCCGGCGTGCCCTACGGGGCGATCTGGTCGCAGGACTGGACGGGCGAGCGCGTGAACCTCGACGGCGGGCTCGGCGTGCAGTACCGCTGGGCGCCCGACCTCGACCACTACCCCGACCTCTTCGCCCTCGGCGCCGACCTGCGGGCGGCGGGGAGGAGGCTCTTGGGGTACGCCAACCCCTTTATCGACCCGGCGCTCCCTAATCATTTCGAGGAGATGGAGGCGCGGGGGCTGCTCATCACGCGCGATGCCCCCGGCGCCGCGCCCGCCCCCTACGCCTTCGTGGCGCCCAACGGCACCTCGAGCCTCCCCGACCTCACCCGCCCCGAGGCGCGCGAGTACGTGGAGGGGGCGCTGCGCCGCATGGCGGACACCTACGGGCTCGACGGCTGGATGGCGGACTTTGGGGAGTGGTACCCCCTCGACGCCCTCGCCGCGAGCGGGGCGCCGGCGGAGGAGGAGCACAACCTGTTCCCGGTGCGCTGGCACGCCGCCAACCGCGCGGCGATGGAGGCGGCGCGCCCCGACGGCGACTGGGTGCTGTTCGCGCGCTCGGGGTGGACGGGGGCGCAGGCGCACGCGATGCTCTACTGGGTGGGCGACCAGGAGGCCAACTGGTCTACGCACGACGGGCTGCCCACGGCGGTGCCGGCGCTGCTCAGCCTCGGGCTGGCGGGGCTGCCCTACGTGACGCTCGACATCGGCGGCTTCAGCGGCGGGCCGAGCACGCAGGAGCTCTATATGCGCTGGGTGGAGCTGGGGGCGCTCGCGCCGGTGATGCGCACCCACGAGGGCAACCGCCGCCAAGAGAACCACGACTGGGACTCCACCGAGGAGACCACGGCGCACTTCAAGCGCCTCGCGCGCCTCCACCTCGCCCTCGCCCCCGAGTGGGCGCGCCTCGCCGACGAGGCGGACGCCACGTCGGCGCCCATGCTGCGGGCGCTGGCGCTCCGCTACCCCCACGACGAGACCGCGCGCGCCATCAGCGACCAGCTCCTGATCGGCGACGACCTCCTCGCCGCCCCCGTGCTCCGCGAGGGGGAGCGCGCCCGCCGCCTGTATCTGCCGGAGGGGGCGTGGTGGCACGTGTGGACGGGGGCGCGCTATGAGGGCCCCGCGTGGGTGGAGGTCCCCGCCCCCCTCGGCGCCCCGCCCCTGTTCAGCCGCGGCGCCCCCCGCGATGATCTGCGCGCGGCGGTGGAGTGAGGGCGCCCTCGCCCTCGCCCTCGCCCCTCCTCCGCCCCTCTCCCCCTCTCGGAGTCTCCCATGCGAACTCAAGCCCCGCGCGCCCTGAGCGCCCTGAGCGCCCTGAGCGCCCTCCTCCCCCTCAGCGCCCACGCCGCCAGCTTTGACTGCGCCAAGGCGAAATCCCCCGCGGAGCGGCTCATCTGCGCCACCCCCGCCCTCGGCGCCCTCGACGAGCGGCTCGCCGCCGCCTACAAGGGCGTCAGCGGCGCCCTCAGCGCCCCGCAGCGCGCGGCGCTCAAGGAGGGTCAGCGCTCGTGGCTGCGCGCGTGGCCCCGCTCCTGCAGCGCCGACCCGCGCGCCAAGACGCCCCCGCTCGGCGCGGAGGCGGTGACGTGCGCTCAGGAGCGCTACGAGGAGCGCCTCCGCGACCTCGGGCTCACGCGCGGGCTCGGGGGCGCCTTCACGGTCTACACGCTCGCCTACTACAGCGCGCTGCCCGGCGCCACCGCTGAGGAGATCGGGACTGAGGCGGGGGTGGGGGCGGTGGCGCGCCACGCGATCCGAGCGCCGCAGGTGTCGGAGGAGGGGCTGGCGGGGGACGCGCTGGCGCTGGCCAAGGCGGCGAACGCGTGGCTCGCCCCCACGGCGCAGGAGCTCAACGCGCTCAAGGGCAACGGCGGCGAGACCGCCCTCACCGTCACCCTCACCGCCGCCACGCCCGCCCTGTGGCGCGCGGCGGTGTCGCGCGAGGAGATGTACTTTGGCGCGGCGCACGAGGCGGACTCATCGGAGTTTCGGTGGTTCTGGACTGCGCAGCGCCGCCCGCTCGTGGCGGCGGACGTGTTTGGGGCGCCGGGGTGGGAGGCCACGCTCGCGCAGCTCACCTTCGGCGCGCTCAAGGCGTCGATCCCCGACGAGCTCGACCTGAGCGGGGCGCAGAGCCCCGACTTCGTCAAGCTGGTGAGCGACCCGCGCGCCTGGGACCTCACGCGCGCCGGCCTCAGGCTCTACTTCAACCCCTACGAGGTGGCCTCCTACGCCGCCGGCCCGCAGGAGGCGCTGGTGCCGTGGGCGGCGCTCGACGCGCTGCTCACGCCGAGCTTCAAGGAGGCGCGCCGGGCGCTGCCCTGAGCGCCTCGCCCCTCCCGCGCGCCCCTTAGGCCAAGAGCGCGCGGATCGCCTGCCCGCGCACCCGCGACGCCACCGCCTCGGGGGGGTGGCCGAGGGCGAGGGCGAGGGTGTGTCCGGCGGCCTCGAGCGTCTCGTCGGCGGGGATGTCGCCGTCGGGGGCGCCGGTGGCGGGGTTGATGGCGCGCGCCTGCCCCTCGCCGGTCACGCCCCCGTACACGCCGCCGCGCACGCCGGCGCCGAACGCCACCATCACCGCGTGGGCGCGGTTGTGGTTGCGCCCGCCTTGGCTGTTGCGCTGCAGCTCGCGCCCAAAGACGTTGAGCAGCCCAAAGCTCACGCGCTCCCGCAGCCCCGCCGCCCCCAGGCGCGCCCAGAGGTCGGCGAGGTGCCCCACGCTCTCTTGGGTCTGCAGCTGCTCCTCGGTGAGGTCGCGGTCCTGGTGGTTGTCGCCGCCGAAGGGGAGGCGAATCGTCACCACCGGCGACACCTGGAGCTGCGCGAGCGCCACCGCCGCGATCACCTGGTCCCCCGCCTCGTCGCGCAGGTCCTCGTCGGTCGAGAGGTCCCCGAGCAGCGCGCCGAGCCGCTCGCCGAGGCTGCGCGCCTCGTCGCGGCTGAGGAGGTAGCGGTCGAGGAAGGCGCGCTGCGCGCGGGTGCCCTGCGCGCGCAGGTCGCCGTAGAGGGCGCCGAGGGCGGCGTCGCGCGTGGCGCGCAGGTCGAGGAGGGCGGGGTCGGAGCCGGCGAACAGCGCCTTGAGCTCGGAGGGCTTGAGGTTCTGCAGCGGCTGCCCCTCGTAGGTGAGCGGCTCTCTGCACAGCGGGAGCGGCTCCCCCTGGAGCGTGCCGAGCCCCGGCGCCGCGAGCTGCGCGAGGGCGCTAGCGAGCATCTCCGTCCCGTTCCCCGCGGCGTTCTTGACGGCGCCGTGGAGGGACATGGTGGCGCTGTACTCGGGGTGCGCCACGGCGCGCGGGCTGAGGTGGACGAAGGCGAGGCGGGCGCGCAGCGCCTCGGGCAGCTCCCCCCACACGCTCGCCCCCCGCGCCCCCCCCGCGCCGAGCGTCACGCGCGAGGCGGCGAGGAGCGGGTTGTTCTGCGCGCCCGGCACGTAGGCGCCCGGGCAGTTGGCGTTCACGGGGTCCCCCGCCGAGGAGGTGGACAGGATGAGCGTCTGGAGGGCGCGCGGGGACGACTGCGCGAGGGCGTCGCGGGCGGCGAGCAGGGCGAGGGGGGAGCGCGCGGGGCGCGGGGCGCTGGCGGCGAGCAGCCAGGCGGGGGGGAGGCCCACGGCGAGGGCGCGCAGCAGGAGCGCGGCGCCGCCGCCCCGCAGGAGGGCGCGCCGCGCGGGGTCGTGAGGGCGCTGAGGGCTCATAATCCAACTCCCATCACGTCGGGGGACAGGCAGGCGAGGGTGAAGGCCTCGCGGAGGGCGGCGAGGGGGTCGCGCCCAAGGAGGGCGGCGTCGTAGTGGGCGCCGAGGGCGGCGCGGGCGGGGGCGACGCGGGGGTCG
>VGTA01000362.1 GCA_016874875.1 Deltaproteobacteria bacterium
AAAAGCGCCCCCTCCCCCCCTCACCCGCCCGCAGGTCCCGCTATGACGCCCCTCCTCCGCCCCGCCCCCCGCCCCATGTCCCCCCTCCACGCCCTCACCCGCGGCGCGCTCGCCCTCTGTGCGCTCGTTGCGTGCGAAGATGACCAAGGGGGCGGCGCCGGGGGCAGCGCGGCGGGGGTAGGCGCGGGCGCAGGGGTGAGCGCGGGCGCGGGCGCCGGGGTGATGGCGGGCGCGGCGGGCGCCGGGGTGGGCGCCGGGGTCATGGCGGGCGCGGCGGCGGGCGCGGCGGCGGGCGCGGCGGCGGGCGCGGCGGCGGGCGCGGCGGCGGGCGCGGCGGCGGGCGCCGAGGCGGGCGCCGAGGCGGGCGCGGCGGCGGGCGCCGAGGCGGGCGCGGCGGCGGGCGCCGAGGCGGGCGCGGCGGCGGGCGCGGCGGCGGGCGCCGAGGCGGGCGCGGCGGCGGGCGCGGCGGCGGGCGCGGCGGCGGGCGCCGAGGCGGGCGCGGGCGCCCTCAGCGCCCTGAGCCCCGCGGAGCGCCTCTCGTTCTGCGAGGAGCAAGTGGAGGCGCTCGCCGCCCTCATCCCCGCGGCGGGCGCCGCGCGCGACGCTTACGTGAGCAAGGCGTGCCTCGTGAGCGGGCTGCTCGCCGCCGACGAGGGGGCCTGCGAGGCGGCGGTGGCGAGCTGCGCCGACGACATCAACAACCTCGACGTGGCCGCCGCCGCCGCGGAGTGCGCCCAAGGCGAGATCTTCAACACCTGCGCCGCCCCCGCCGCCGAGGTCGCCGCCTGCCAGGTGGCGCAGGCGGGCTTCTACGCCGGCCTCGTGCAGCGCATCAACACCGCGCTGCTCTCTTGCGCCAGCGCCGGCGACATCTTTGTCTTGAGCGCCGCCCTCGCCCCCCTCGGGCAGATGCCCCCCGCTGACCTCTGCACGCCCGCGGCGAGCGCGTGCCTAGCGCGGTGAGCCCTCGCCCCTCGCCGGCGCGCCGCCTGTTCATCGGCTCACTTGTCCATGAAAGCCTAGGGCGGTACAATGTCGCCTGTCCCTAGACCTCGAGCGAATCCACCATGAGCAACTCCACCCTCGCTCTCCCCTGGCTCTCCTCCCTCCCTCGTTCGTGCCGCGAGCGCCTCCGCGGCTTGGGAGCCGTCGAGAGTCATGACCGCGGCGCTCGCCTCACCGAGCGCGGACGCGCCGAGACGCACATCTTCCTTGTCGAGGAGGGTGATGTCCATGTGCTCCTCGACGAGGGCGCGAGTGAGGTGGTGTGATGACGCAGGATTCAACCGAGGCGATTTACGATGCGAATGCGGGCAGCTGGGCCCGAAGAGAGCGTGTGCTCCTCAGCGACTTCACGGCGCGGCCCTTTGTGATCGAAGAGCTCGGGCCTCTCGCCGGCGCCCACGTGCTCGACCTCGGGTGCGGCGAGGGCTACGTCGCGCGCCTCGTCGCCGAGGCGGGCGCGGCGTCAGTCTTCGGCGTCGATGTCTCAAGCGAGATGGTGCAGAATGCACGGAAGGCGATCCCGGTTGGGAGCCCGTGCGCGATGGTATTCGAGGCCGGCGACGCTTCGGTCTTCACGACGTTCCCGCGCGAGCGCTTCGACCGCGTGATGGCGGTGTTCCTCTTCAACTACCTGACGCGCGCTCAGATGACCGCGGTCATGCGCGCGGCCCGTGAGCGCCTCGCTCCAGGCGGCCACTTCGTCTTCACGGTGCCGCACCCGTGCTTTCCGTACATGCGACCGGCCTCGGCACCCTTCTTTTTCGACACGGAAGGGAAGAGCTACTTCGCCGGCGTCGACACCACCTACGAGGGAAAGATCTGGCGCCGCGACGGCGAAGGGGTCCCCGTGCGCTGCGTGCACAAGACCTTCGCGGACTACTTCACGGCGCTCGCGGAGGCAGGCTTCACGGCGCTCCCGAAGCTCGTCGAGCTCAAGGTCACGGAAGAACACGTCGCGTTCGATCGCCCCTTCTTTGAGCCTCTCTACGGCTACCCGCTCCACGTGCTCTTCCGCGTCGAGGCCCCTCGGTGAGCACCCCATCGCGCGCCTTCGCGCCGGCCTACGCCGTGCGCCCGCTCGCGTGGACCGCGGCGTCGCTCGCCGAGTCCCGCGCGTGGGTCTTTGAGGCGCCTGCCGAGGTCGAGCCCGACGTGCGCGCCCTCGAGGCGTGGGCGACCCGTGAGGCCGACCCGTGCGCGGCGCTCCGCGCGGAGTCCGTCTCGACTCCGGCGCTCGACACCCTCGCTGACGCCATGGCGCGCGAGCTCGACTTCGGCTCCGGAATCGCGTGGATTCGAGGTTTTTCCGGTCTCGCCGAGCTCACGCTCCGGCTCGTGTACCTGAAGCTCGGCCTCGCGCTCGGGCCGACCGTGGACACCTACGGCCGCCTCTACGACGTCAAAGACACGGGGGTATCCTACAAGGACAAGCCCATCCCGGTCTCGCAGACCAAAGAGTCCACGGGCATGCACACAGACAGCTCCGGCAAGCACGTGCGCCCCGGAGTCATCGGCCTCGCGTGCGTGCGCCAGGCGTCGAAGGGCGGCGGCTCGCGCATCGTCTCCGCGGCGCAGGCGCACGAGGCGCTCCGGGAGAAGCACCCGCGCCTCCTTGAGCGGCTCTACGGCTCGTTCGTGCGCGACGTGGTCACGCCGGGCAGCGACCGCGATCTCGAGCGCGTCGCGGCGAACCGCTTCCCGGTCTTCTCCTACGAGGGCCGCATCGCCATGCGCTACATGCGCTACTGGATCGAGAGGGGCCACGCGCGCGTCGGCGAGGCGCTCTCACCCGAGGACCTCGAGGCGTTCGACGCCCTCGACGCGGCGCTCGAGGACCCGGCCCACGTGCTCGCGTTCCGCATGGCGCCAGGCGATCTCCTCTTCATCGACAACACGACCACCGCGCACGACCGCGACGCGTACGAAGACGACCCGGCATCGCCGCGGCTGATGCTGCGCCTTTGGCTCGATCACCGGGTCGCTTCCGAGACTTCCGCCTGAGATTGACCATGCCCCATCGCTGGCACCGGGCGGTGCGGCCGCGACCGCCGCAGCGCAGGGTCGCGCCGGCAGGGGGCGGGATGCGGCCCAAGAAGACCGCGCGGCAAGCGCGCGCCGAGCGCGGTGAGCCCTCGCCCCTCGCCGGTGCGCGCCGGGCGCGGGGGGCGGCGCGCGCCCGCTCACTCGAGCGCCGCGCGCCCCTCCTGCGCGCAGCGCGCCCCCCGCTCCCCAAAGGCCTCCACCCGCGCCGCGCTGAGGCCCGGCGGCGTGGTCACGCCCGAGAAGGCGGCCTCGCCGCGCCGCGTGGCGGCGAGGTAGACCCCCTCGCCGAGCGTGAGCCGCACCAGCGCCTCCCCCGGGCCGCGGTAGCGCGCTCGGAAGGTGAGCTGCACGCCCGCGGCTTGCCCCGAATCGTCTGCGGCGCGGAGCGCTAGACCCGCCTCGCCGCCGCCCTGCGCGCCGCCCTGCGCGCCGCCCTGCGCGCCGCCCTGCGCGCCGCCCTGCGCGCCGCCCTGCGCGCCGCCCTGCGCGCCGCCCGCCTCCACCGGGGCGGGGGCTGCGTCGCGGAGGGCGGCGCGGCCGTCGGGGCGGGTGAGCGTCACCTGGCAGGCGGGGGGGGGCGGGGGGGGGAGGGGGGGGGGGCCGGGGGGGGAGGGCGGGGGGGGGCGTGAGGGCGCCGCGCGCGTCGTGCAGGGCGTAGCGCACCTCCACGCCCTCCTCGGCGGCGGGGAGCAGGGCGAGGAGGAGGTCGGGGCGGGCGCTCTCGAGCAGCGGCAGGCGGGCGGGGGCGCTCGCGCCCGCGCGCACCTCGAGCCACAGGCCCTCGGCGCTCAGGGCGGCGGGGGCGGCGGCGCGGGCGAGCCACGGGCCGGGCGCGAGCACCTCGCCGCGCGGGCCCTCGAGGTCCACGGCGCGTGTCGGGGGGGGGACGGGCTCACCGCAGCCCCAGGCCGCGCCCACGAGGCAGAGGAGCGCTCCCCCACGGCGCCGCTCACCCCTCACGGCTAAACCCCCCTCGCGGCTTGCTCGGCGCCGCCGCCCCCTGCGGGCGCGCCACGAGGTCGGCGTTCGGGATGTTGTCCCACTGACTCTGCCGGAAGGTGACGGCAGGGCGCGTGAGGGGATTCTGGCTCAGGTGCTGCGTGAGGTCCTCCTCGAGGGAGCCGCCGCTCAGCATGCGCTGGTGCTCGCGCTGCAGCTGCTCTTGGGCGAGGTCGAAGAGGAAGCCGTTGACGAAATCGAGCAGCTCGTACCACTCCGGGAGCCCCTCGTCGAGGGTCCGCTCCGGCTCCTCCGCCGCCCCCTCCTCCGCCTCCCCCCCCCGGCGGGCGTGGCGGGCGGCGCCGCGGGCGGCGGCGGTCTCGCTGATGTAGCGCAGGGCGTCGAGGGCGAAAAAGGGCGTGAAGTCCACGTAGAGCGGCTGCGCGCTGCCCCACTCGGGGCCCGCCTCGACGCGCGCGGGCCCCTCGGCGGCGGGGCGGCGGGGGGCGGCCTGCGGCGTGAGCACCTCAAAGGGCTGCGCGGCGGGCGCCGCCGGCCCGTCGGCGATCACGAGGCGGAGCGGCGGACTCTGCGGGGGGCGCGCCGCCACGGGCGCGTTGGGCGGCGGCGCCGGCTTCACCTCGCGCACCTTCTGGATGCGGACGCCGCCGAGCGGGGCGG
>VGTA01000363.1 GCA_016874875.1 Deltaproteobacteria bacterium
CCCCCTCCCCCGCCTCCCCCCCCCGCCGGGCGCGGCGGGCGGCGCCGCGGGCGGCGGCGGTCTCGCTGATGTAGCGCAGGGCGTCGAGGGCGAAAAAGGGCGTGAAGTCCACGTAGAGCGGCTGCGCGCTGCCCCACTCGGGGCCCGCCTCGGCGCGCGCGGGCCCCTCGGCGGCGCGGCGGCGGGGGGCGGCCTGCGGCGTGAGCACCTCAAAGGGCTGCGCGGCGGGCGCCGCCGGCCCGTCGGCGATCACGAGGCGGAGCGGCGGACTCTGCGGGGGGCGCGCCGCCATGGGCGCGTTGGGCGGCGGCGCCGGCTTCACCTCGCGCACCTTCTGGATGCGGACGCCGCCGAGCGGGGCGGGGGCGGGGGCGGCGGACGGCGGCGCGGGCGCCGGGGCGGGCTCCGAGGCGCCGGGGCGCCGCACGCCGGCGCGGGTGAGGACGGGGGGGCGGCCCTCGAGCTCGTCGAGGAACAGCGAGTCGGCGGAGGGCGTGCCGCGGTGGAACTCCACGGGGTCGGCGGCGCGCGAGGGCCCGCTCCACTGCGGGTCGCCCGCCGCGCGCACTAGCGGCGCCGGCTGCGCGCGCGGCGGGGCGCTCGCCGCGGGGGGACTCGCCGCCGGCGGGAGACTCACGGGGCGCGCGCGGGGGGGCGGGACGCTCGCCGGCGGCGCGCTCTGGCCCCTCGCCAGCCCCCCCACCATCTGCATCAGCGCCGGCGAGCCGGTGAGGGCGGCGAGCTCATCGAGGTCGAGCTCGTCGAACCGGTCGAGGCGCTCCGCCGCCCGCTCCGCCTCCGCCGCCCGCTCCCCAAAGAGCTGCACGCGCGCCCCCTCCGGCGCCGGCGCCGCGCCCGCGCCCTCGCCCGCGCCCTCGCCCGCCCCGTCGCCCGCCCCCGCCCCGTCGCCCGCGCCCCCCCCCTCCCCGCGCCCCTCCGCCATAAAGCGCACCGCGGCGGGGACGCCGAGGGCGGCGAGCAGGAGCGCGACGAGCGCGGTGAGCATGGGGGACCTTTGGGGGGCGCGGGGAGGGGGGCGCCTGGGGGGAGGCGCTCAATATAGAGGGCTCAGCGCTCCCGCTCAAGCCCGAGGGGCGCCCCCCCCGACGGGCCCGCGTGCACGCCCTTGTGGAGCGTCAGCGAGCGCCCCTCGCTGAGGCCCGCCGCGTAGCCCGCCGAGGGGGTCCACTCGGAGCCGCCGCGGAGGCGGAGGCGGGGGTGGCGGCGGGCGAGGTGGTCGCGCGCCGCGCGCTCGCTCTGCGCCAAGAGGGCGAGGCTCGCGTCGCCCGCGCCCGCCGCGCCCCCCTCGGCGAGCAGCGCCGCCCGCTGCGCGTCGAGCTTGCCGTGGAACCCGCGCACCACCCCGAGGCAGAACGACAGCCGCTCCCGCAGCCCCCGCGCCCCCGCCTGTCGCGCGTGCGCCGCCCAGGAGCGGTCTAGCTGCGCGGTGAGGAAGTGGTACACGTAGTCGGCGATCTCGATGTCCTCGGGCCGCCCGCACACCTCGAGCGCCTGCCCGCGCTTGAGGGTGCGCGCGCAGAAGGCGCTCACCCAGACGCAGTCCACAAAGAAGTGCGCCCCGAGGACCGCCGCCACGGCGTACTCGTACTCAAAGTGTCGCCCCTTGGGCGCCCCGAGCTGCCGAGCGCCGAGGGCGGCGGCGCGGGCGGCGAGCGCCTCGGGGAGCGCCGCGCCCCCCAGCGACAGGTGGTGGCGGGTGAGGAGCGCCTGCGCCTGCGTGGCGGCGAGCTCGGCCTCGTGGGGGTTGCTGCTCTCGGCGAGCGCGAGCAGGCGCTCCACGCGCCGCAGCAGGCGCTGCGCCTCCTCGCTCAGCTCCACCGCCGCCGCCCCCCGCGCGTCGATGGCCCGCTCAGCGCACACCCGCTGGAAGGTGGGGCCGTGGGGCGGCTCCCCCACGACGCCGAGCGCCTCGCTCACGTACTGGTGCGCCATCTCGTGCCGCAGCACGTCGGTCACCTGCACCCACGACCCCCCGCGGAGGAGGGCGCGCTGCATCGAGATCTCGCGGCGCTCCGGGCGCCAGGCGCCCAGCTCGCCGTCGTCGTCCGTGAGGCGAAAGACAGGGCGCCTCAGGCGCCCCGCGAAGAGCGCCTGGTGCTGATGCTCCCACTCGTCGAGGAGGGCGAGGAGGACGGCGCGGTCCCAAGAGGGGTCTGGGGGGGCGGCGGGCGTGGGAGTCGTCATGGCGGCTCGGAGTCCTTTGGGGAGCGGGCTTTGGGGAGCGGGCTTTGGGGAGCGGGCTTTGGGGGCGCCCTGCGGCGCTGCCCTTGAGCGGCGGTGGCGTTTGCGGGTACAAGACGCATCAGAGCCGCCTGTCGCCCATACACCACGAGGCGAATACGCCACGAGACGAGAGTGAAGATGTCAAGACGATTCGCACCGCCCACAGGGGGGCGCGGCGCGCCCGCCGCGCCCGCGCTCGCCTCCCTCCTCGCGCTCGCCCTCCTCCTCGCGCTCGCCCCCCTCCCCCCGCCCCGCCCCCCCCCCCCCGCCCCCCCCCCCCCCCCCCCCCCCCCCCCCCCCCCCCCCCCCCCCCCCGCGCCCCCCCCCCCCGCGGCGCCCGCCCCCCCCGCCTCGCCCGAGGCGGAGCAGGCGCGCGCCCTCGAGCGCCTCGCGCGCTCCAAGCGCCTCGAGTCTGACGGCCAGGACATCGAGGCGCTCTGGCGGCGCTGGTTTCAGCTCATGAACACCTACGCCAAGCGCCACAGCGCCCAAGACGAGCTGCCCGACCCCGCGTGGTGGCGGCTCACGGGCGACGACAAGCAGACCAACCTCGAGACGCTCAACGACCTCTCGGCGCAGATTCTGTCGTCGCTCAAGGGGACGCGCGCGCAGAAGCTGCGCGACGACTACCGCGCCCTGAGCCAGCAGATCGCGCAGCGCAAGCAGGAGGCGCGCGCCTTAGCGCACGACAGCTACCTCGCCCCCGAGGAGGGCGACGAGTGGTTCTACGAGAGCAGCAAGCAGGACTATGAGCGCCTCGTGCGGCTCAAGCAGGAGGCGGTCAAGGCGCTCGAGACGGAGCGTCAAGAGCGCCTGCAGGAGTGCCACGACGCGATGATCGAGATGGGCATGCAGCTCACCGAGGCGCAGGTGCGCGACATGTTCCAGATGGAGCGCTCGGGTGACGGCCTGCTCGACCTGATGATCACCTACACGCAGCTCAACCTGATGCTTGAGCTGATCACGCAGCGCCTCAACGCGGAGGCGCCGCAGGACGCCTACGTGGAGGAGCATCAGCGCTACTACGCGACCTATGTGGCGGTGGTGGGGCTGATGATCGACATTCACGCTCAGACGCGACAGAGCATCGAGCGGCAGGGCATCAGCGAGCTGGCGGCGCTTGAGTCGCGCATCGCCGACCAGATCGAGGAGACCACGCGCCTCCTGCGCGACGAGGAGGCGCTGCAGCGGCGCGACAGCGCTGCCAAGAATCCTGTGATCCTCAAGGGCTACCAGGACAACCTAAAGGCGCAGCGCGACATGATAGAGGGCGTACGCGAGTATAAGGGAGTGCTGGCCAAGCAGGTGAAGCTCATTCGGCAGGCGGAGGTGGAGCTGACGCGTCAGTTTCGCTTCGCCCTCAACACCTACGAAACCATCAGCATCAACCAGAGCTACCGCGACATCATCCAGCGCACCACCCGCGAGCTGCACAACCTGAGCACCCTGCACCTGCCGCAGATGATTCCGCTCCTCCCCGAGCGCCTGAGCACGCAGCTCTCAGAGATCAACGGGCAGCTGATCAAGGAGAGTCAGCAGCGCTGAGGGGGCGCGCGCCGGAGGCGGCTCACCACCACGCGCCCCCCCAGAGGACGTCGCGCGCGCCCACCTCCGCGGGGCGCGCGCGCCCCTCGGGGGAGGGGGCCATGAGCGCCTCCACCGCCTCCGCCCAGCGCGGCGGCCAGCCGAGGGCGGCGAGGGCGGCGGCGCGGGGCGGCGCGCCTACGTCGGGCGGCTCGCCCGTCACCCAGGCGTGCCACGCGGCGCCGAGGGCGAAGGAGTCCTGCGCCCAGGCGCGCGGGGGGGCGGCCCAGGGGGGGGGCTCGGCGTCGGGGGCGGCGTGGGCGGCGTGGGCGGCGCGCTCGGGGCTGGTATAGCGGGGGCGCGCGCGGCAGGCGCGTGGGCAGTAGGGGGCGCGCGCGGACCAGGCGGAGCCGAGGTCGATGAGCAGGAGCGCCCCGTCGTCGTCGCGCAGGAGGAGGTTGCTGAGGCAGAGGTCGCCGTGCGTGACGCCCGCGGCGTGCAGGGCGGCGAGGGCCGCGCAGAGTCCCTCCACGCGCGCGCCCACCTCGCGGGGGCTGAGCGGGCGCCCCGCCCGCGCCCGCTCGCGCAGCTCTAGGAGCCCAGAGGCGCCGTCCGTCGCCTCAAAGAGCAGCCCCCCCGCCGCGCCCCCCGCCCCCCGCCCCCCGAGGAGCGCCACCAGGGGCGGCGTGAAGCCCCGCGCCCCCTCGCGCGCCCCCGCCAGCAGCGCGTGCGTTTCCTCGCGCGCCAGCGACTCAAGCCGCAGCGCATCGAGGCCCGGGTCCCCGAGCAGCAGCGGGCGCTTGAGGTCCACGGCGCGCGCCCCCCAGAGCGCCCGCTCCACCGTGGCCGCCCCGCCCACCCCGAGGGCGTGACAGACGGCGAGCTCCTCAAGC
>VGTA01000364.1 GCA_016874875.1 Deltaproteobacteria bacterium
AGCGGTGAGCACAGCGGTGAGCTCACCGCTGCGCTCACCGCTGTGCTCACCGCTGTGCTCACCGCTGTGCTCACCGCTGTGCTCACCGCTGTGCTCACCGCTGTGCTCACCTCCGGGCTCTCCCCCGCCCGCCCCCCCGCCCGCTCCACCGCCTCCTCCGCCACCGCCGCCAGCGCCTTCATCGCCTCATGCGCGATCTCGCGCAGCGTGCGCACGTCGCCCTCCTCGCGCGCCCGCTTGATGCGGCCCTCCACCGTGAGGTCGAGGTCGGTGACGGGGGCGCGCGCGAGCCAGCGGCGCTGACTCACATCATAGAGGAGCTGAGAGACGTGATAGCAGTACGGGCGCGTGAGCCCCGAGAGGGAGCGCGCGAGATGCTCATCGCTAAAGCCGGCGCGCGCGAGGGTGAGGAGGAGCTCGAGCTCCGCCTCCTGCGTGAGCTCCAAGAGGAGGTCGGGGGTGGGCTCAAAGCTCAAGAGCCCCGCCTCGCGCCAGCGGCGCGGCGCCTCGGGCGCCCCGCGCATGCGGCGCACGAGCTCGAGGACCGTCTGCTGAAAGAGGTGCATCTGCTCTTGGCGGCGCATGCGCGCGAAATTCGGCGGACTCAGCTTATAGAAATCACCGCTCATAAGGGAGCTCGCTGCGCGCGCCGAGGGCCGCCCGCAGGCGCGCCTCGCTAGGGGGGTGCGCCAGCGCCGTCAAGAACGCCAGCGTAGCGCTCGGCCCGAGGTCGCCGAGGTCGCCCGTGAGGAGGCAGAGGGCGAGGCCCGCCAGGGCGCCGGCGGCGCAGAGCGCCCAGGTGAGCACGCAGGCCCCCCACACGTGCCGCGCGGGGTCCTCGGCCTCCGCCACCCGCCCCGGGGCGAGCAGCGCGCGGCTCAGCAGCGTGGCGAGGAACGCGGCGCCGACGCTGGCGGCGGAGAGGAGGACGTGGGCGTCCTCGGGGAGCGCGGCGGGCGCCGGGGCGGCGAGGGCGAGCCAGAGCCCCCCCGCGAGCGCCGCGCCGAGGGGCGCGCCGAGGGCGAGGCGGTAGGGGGCGCGGAGGCGCGCGGCGAGGGCGGCGGGCGTCAGCACGGCGCGCCCTGCTCCGCCCGACGCCACGGCGGCGTCAGGCCCCCCTCGAGGGTGAGCAGCCACAGCGGCACGAGGGCGTGCGGGAGGCGCAGGAGCACCTCCGGGAGCCACTGCCACACCACCTCAGATGGCGTGGCGGTGTCCCAGTGCCCCAGCACGCGCGCGAGGGCGGTGAGCAGCCCCCAGAGCGTCATGTACCACAGCGCGGCCCAGCGGAGTCGCACGAGGGCGCGCGGCGTCCACGCCCAGGCGGCGGCGAGCAGGTCGAGGGCGCCCGCCGCCGACAAGAGCACGCGCGCCACCCCCTCCGCGCAGCCGAGCGTGGTCATCAGCATCACCACAAAATCGCTCGGCACCGGATACACGCCGAGGGCGTAGAGCGCGTGCCCCACGAACGTGCAGGTGATGGCGAGGCGCGTGACCGTGATCGGCGCGCGGGCGAGGCGGCGCGCGCGGGGGGCGAGGGGCGCGAACCCCACCCGCAGGCACAGCCACGGCAGCGCGACGTGCGTGGCGTACTCGAGCCAGATGGGCATGTGGAGGGAGTGCCCGAGCCAGTGCGTGCCCACATAGAGCGCCTGCAGCCCCACGAGCGCCCACAGCGCCGCGCGCAGCCCGCCGCGCGCCCGCGGCGGCGCCCCCGCGCGCGCCACCTCGAGGGCGGCGAGGGCGACGCGGAGCGCCGCGACCACAAACCCGAGCGCTAGGGCCGTGGTCAGCCCGCTGAGCGCCCGCTCCACGCGCTCGCTCTCCACAAACACATCCCACGACACCCCGAGGGCGCCGAGGGGCGCGGCGAGCAGCTCCTCGCTCCAAAAGAGCGACCAGTAGGGCCGCTCGCCCGTGAAGTGCGTCCAGGCGCGCCCGAGGGCGCTGAGGGCGGCGGCGAGCCAGAGGGTGAGGAGCGCGCGGCGCTCAAGGCGGGCGGCGGGGGCGGGCGCGGCGGACTCCACGAGCGCGCTCAGAACCGAAAGCCCCAGCTCGCCGCCGCGCCGCCGGGCGTGGGGGCGAGCGCGGGGAGGAGACGCGCGGCAGAGACGCCCGCAGAGACGCCCGCAGAGGCGCCCGCAGAGGCGCCCGCAGAGGCGCCCGCAGAGGCGCCCCGCCCGCCCTCCGCGCTCTCCTCCGGCCAGCTCCCGCTGAGCAGCGCGGCGGCGATCCCCGCCCCCACCGCCGCCGCGCCCAGCCCGAGCAGCGGCGCCCCCACCCCGCGCGTGCTATACACGTCGGGGCAGCTGAAGCGGTCGCGCCCGTCGGTGCACGTGATGTCGCCGTGCAAGGAGACCAGCCAGGCGCCCAGCCCCGCCAGCACCACCCCGCCGCCGATCAGCCCCCCCACCGCGCCGCCGCTGAGGAGCGCGGGGCGCGGACCGACGGGCGCCGCGGGTCCCGCGAGCGCGGGCGCGGCGGCGGGCGCGGGGAGCGGCGCGGGCGCGGGCGCGGGCGCCGCGGCGCGCTCCTTGAGCGTCACGCTCAGCAGCTCCTGCGCGAGCGGCGCGCTGAAGTCCTGACTCGCCGGCTCGTGCCCCTCGAGCTCAAAGCGCGCCGCGTGGGCGCCCGCCTTCACCTTGAGCGTGATGGGCGTCTTGCCCGACAGGGCCTCCCCGTCGAGGTAGCAGGTGGCGCCCGGGGGCGTGGTCTGCAGCGTGAGCTGAAACTCGCTCGGCGGCTCGGGGCGCAGCGTGAAATTGAGCGCGACGGGCGCCGCCGACGAGAGCTGCGCCGTGTCCACCGCGCGCTCCTCGGGCAGGTAGCCGGGAGCGGAGAGGCGAATCGTGTAGGTGCCCGGGTCGAGCTCCACCTGCAGCGGCGTAGCGCCCACCTCGCTGCCGTTGATCTGCACCTTGGCCTCGCTCGGACTCGACACCACCGAGAGCGGGAACGCCGCGGGCGCCGCGGGCGCCGCGGGCGCCGCGTCGGGGACGGCGAGCACGTCGAGGAACTTCTTGGAGCTCAGCGTGGCGCTCAGCTTGTCCTTGACCTCGCCCTCGTTGCAGAACTCGCACGACTCCTCCGCCTTGTAGACGCGCTTGACCGACGAATCAAAGAGCCTGAGCTTGATCGCGTAGATCTCGTCCTCGTTGTCCATCTCCGCCACAAACACAAAGCGCGCGCCCGAGGCCTTGGCGACGGTCACCATCGCCTTGGAGTCCCCGCAGTCCGCGCCGCAGCCCGCTGCCTGCACCGCGCGCTTGGTGGACTCGATGTCAGCGAGCTCCACGAGGGCGCTGAGCTCCGCGCGCTCCTTGAGCTGCGCGCGGAGGTGGGCGTCAAAGGCCTCGCGCATGGGCACCGTGATGTTGTCGGTGGTGCGCACGGGGACGAGCAGCGCGAGGGGCTTGGCGTAGGCGGTCGCCGTGAGGGCGAGCGCCGCTAGGAGCGCGCAGAGCGCGCCTAGGGCGCTGCGGGGGAGGCGGCGAGGAGAGAACATATCGGCTCCGATGGATGAGAGGCGAGCGGTCTTGCGAAATGTGCGGCTGAAAGTCCAAAAGGTCAAGACGCGCGCGCCCCCCTGCGCGCCCCCCCTCACTCACCCCCCTCACTCACCCCGCCCACTCACCCCGCCCACTCACCCCGCCCACTCACCCCTTGCGGCACTCGCAGATGATATTGGCTCGCGCCTCAGAGCAGTTCACGGAGTTGTTCTTCACGCAGGGCGCGTTGATGCTCCAGGCGCCGACGCAGGTCATCAGACTCTGCGCGCAGTAGGCGTTGCAGCTCACGTTGGACACGCCGGCGCCCGTGCCGCGCGCCACCACGTTGACCTCGCAGGAGGAGTCGGAGGGGGCGCCGCAGTAGGTGTGCGGCAGCGAGGACTCCTGGCTGAGGGCGAGGGTGGCGCACTGCTCAGGCGCTGAGCAGCGGCCGTCGGCGTCGCACCTGCCATAGGCGTGGCACGTGGCGCCCTCGCTGAGCATGGAGGCGGAGGGCATCCCCGTGGAGTCGCAGCCGCGGATGGTGGTGCACCCGGGATAGCCCCGAAAGAGCTCCTGCGGCTCCGCCTCCACGCAGGCGGTCCCCGTGGTGCTGTGACAGTAGCCGAGGCGATAGCAGGAGCCCCCCGCGCGCTGGTGAGAGTACATCACGCAGCGCTTGGCGCCGTCGTCGGCGCTCTCGAGGGCGAACCGCGTGAGCGGGTCACAGCTGACAGGCGCGCACATCTCGTCATCGATCGGCATCAGCGCCCGCCCCGCGGGGCCGCAGACGGAGCAGAGCTCTAGGCGCTCGCCGGGGGTGCAGCTCCCGTCGCCGCCCGCGCTCACCCCCGCGCTCATCCCCGCGCTCACCCCCGCGCTCATCTCCGCGCCCCCGGGCGCGCTCACCCCCGCGCCCTTGGGCGCGCTCACCCCCGCGCCCACCCCAGCGCCCACCCCAGCGCCCTCGGGCGCGCCCACCCCCGCGCTCACCCCCGCGCCGCCGATGACGCCCACCCCCGCCCCGCCCTGCGCCCCGCCCTGCGCGCTGCCCCCCGCCCCCTCCGCGGGCGTGGCGATGGGGTCCACGCAGCCCCACGCCCCGACCTGCGCCCCCGCGAGCGTCGTCAGCAAAATCGCCGTGAGCGCCCTTGGGCGCACAGCGGG
>VGTA01000365.1 GCA_016874875.1 Deltaproteobacteria bacterium
ACCCTCTTGCAGCTCGCCTATCTCGTGTCGAGCGTCCTCTTTATCTTCTCCCTCAAGGGGCTCTCGAGCCAAGAGACCGCCCGCCAGGGGAATCTCTACGGCGTGGCGGGCATGGGGCTCGCCGTCATCGCCACGCTCCTCAACAGCGACGTACAGCAGCACACCACGCTGCTGCTGCTCGTGGCGATCGGCGCGGTGATCGGCTACACCAAGGCCAAGCGCGTGGAGATGACGGAGATGCCCGAGCTCGTGGCGCTCTTGCACAGCTTCGTGGGCGCGGCGGCGGTGCTCGTGGGCTTCGCGAGCGACCGCGGCATGGGCGCGGGCGGGCACCCCGCCTCTGGCCTCTACGCCGCCGAGATCGGGGTGGACGTCGCCATCGGCGCGCTCACCTTCACCGGCTCCGTGGTGGCGTTCCTCAAGCTCAAGGGCGGCGTGCGCCACCCCGCGCTTCAGAGGGTGCCCTACCTCAAGGAGATCGCCGGCAGCAAGCCGCTGCTCCTGCCCAACCGCCACGCCCTCAACGCGGGGGCGGCGCTGGCGTGCGTGGGGCTGATCTGGCTCTATGCGGCTGGGGCGGCGGGGGCGGCGGGGGCGGCGGCGGGCGGCGCGGGCAACCTGTGGCTAGTGGGCCTCCTCACGCTCGTCGCCGGCGCGCTCGGCGCGCACCTGGTGGTGGCGATCGGGGGCGCGGACATGCCCGTGGTGGTGTCGATGCTCAACAGCTACTCCGGCTGGACGGCGTCGGCGGCGGGCTTTATGCTCAACAACGACCTGCTCATCATCACCGGCGCCCTGGTGGGCTCGAGCGGCGCGATCCTGAGCTACATCATGTGCCGCTCCATGAATCGCTCGATTGTGAGCGTGATCTTCGGCGGCTTTGGCGCTGAGGCGCCCGCCGCGCCGGCGGTGAGCGCGGAGGAGCAGGCGGCGCGCGAGGTGCGCGAGGTGGACGCGGAGGGCCTCACCGCCCTCCTCAGCGCCGCGCGCTCGGTGGTGGTCGTGCCCGGGTACGGGCTGGCGCAGGCGCGCGCCGCCGGCAGCGTCTACGCGCTCACGCAGGCGCTGCGCGCGCGCGGCGTGGACGTGCGGTTCGCGATTCACCCGGTGGCGGGCCGCCTCCCCGGGCACATGAACATCCTGCTGGCGGAGGCGCGGGTGCCCTACGACATCGTCTTTGAGCTCGAGGACATCAACGACGATTTCCCCGCCACGGACGTGGTGCTCGTGATCGGCGCCAACGACATCGTCAACCCGCTCGCGCAGGACGACCCCTCGTGCCCCATCGCGGGCATGGAGGTGCTGGAGGTGTGGAAGGCCAAGACGTCGGTGGTGTTTAAGCGCAGCCGCGCCTCGGGGTACGCGGGCATCGACAACCCGCTGTTCTACAAGCCCAACAACCTGATGTTCTTTGGCGACGCCGCCAAGAGCCTCAGCGACGTGGTGACGCGGCTCAAGGGCTGACCGCGCCGCCGGGGCTCTGCCGCTCCACCCACTCAGCGGCGAGGCGGACGGACGAGAACGACATGAGCGGCGCGGCGCCGAGCTGCGGGCGCGCGTCGTCGGCGTACACCGCCCATGAGAGCGCGGCGCCCGCCTTGAGCTGCGCGAGGTTGTTGGCGTGCACCGAGAGCCACACGCAGAGCCCGTAGACCTCCTGGGTGGGGAAGAGGGGGGTGGGGTGGTAGCGGAAGAAGCTCACCGCGCCGGGGCGCTGCGTGTAGTGGGTCTCCCCGGCGTCGCCCATGCGTCGCCGCACCTCGCGCCCCACGAAGGGGCGCGGCAGGGTGAGCTCCGCCCCCACGTGCCGCGCCATGCTCCGCCCAGAGTTGTGCAGGAACGCCCGCAGCACCACAAAGGCGCGCGGGCCGCGCGGGTCGCTGAGGTCCTGCTCTTGGTCGCCGTAGGGGCCGAGGCGGGAGAGGGCGACGCGCGGGGTGGTGTTGCGGCGCAGGACATCCTCGATGTGGAGGTGGCTCATGGGGCGCGACTTGCCGGCGATCCGCAGGTAGTAGCGGTGGTCCTTGGCCTGGTGGGGGGCGTCGGGGCTCGAGGGGACGTCGAGGACATACACGGCGCGCCCGGGGAGGATCCGAGACGGCTCGTCGGGGGGGAGCGCGGGGTCGGGGAGGACCTCAAAGACGTTGAAGCGCGCGAGGGGTGGCGTGACGGCGGCGCCCACGAGGTCCTCGAGCCAGGCGCGCGTGCCGCCCCCCTTGAGCGTGGCGCTCAGGCCGCCGTCCACCCGCCCGTCGTCCCCCACCCCGATCAGCAGCACCCCGCCGGCGCCGTTGGCGAAGGCGGAGACCTGCTTGGAGAGGGCCTGGAGGAGGTCGGGGTGCAGCTCGCCCTGCTCGCTCGCCACCCACGCCGACGATTTAAACTCCTGGAAGTCGTGCTCGCTCGGGTCGAGGGCGCGCAGGTGCTCCTCTGTCCAGATGTGCATGGGGGGGCTCCTGCGGTACATAGGGGTCTGAGAGACTCTGCTGAGAGACTCTGCTGAGAGACTCTGCTGAGAGACTCTGCTGAGAGACTCTGCTAGAGCCCCCCCAGAAAGGCAACCCGCGCCGCGCCGCTTGCCCAGAGCGCGCGGGGAGGCTATTAGGTGCGCGCACAGCACTTGAGCCGAGAGGAGCCGAGATGAGCGCGCGAGACGAGCGAGACGAGCGAGACGAGCGAGACGAGCCTGAGTACGACCGCGAGGTGATCGAGGAGGCCCACGAGGTGGTGGAGTTCAACCTAGAGGCGGGCACCAACGACTTCTACGAGGACCCCGAGTACTACGCCTACGAGTTCAAGGACCGCCGCGAGGACGTGCGCTTCTACGGCGAGCAGTACCTCGACGTGGACGGCTGGTCGCTCGAGATCGGCGTGGGGACGGCGCGGATCGCGCTGCCGGCGGTGCGCAAGGGCGCCAAGGTGGTGGGGCTAGACCTCCACGCCGGCATGCTCGCCGCCGCCGAGCGCCGCCGCCAGACGCTAGCGAAGGCCAAGCGGGGGAATCTGCGGCTCACGCAGGGGGATATGCGCGATTTTGACCTCGGGGAGCGCTTTCGCCTCATCAGCTGCCCCTTCAACGCCCTACAGCACATGTACTCGTCTGAGGACGTAGCCGCCGCCCTAGGGCGCGTGCGGGCGCACCTGGCGCCGGGGGGGCTGTTCGTGTTCGACGTGCTGTTCCCGGACCTCGAGTATCTCAACCGTCCGTCCTTTCAGCGCTTTAAGGGGGTGGACTTCACGCACCCCACGTGGGGCGCCGTGTACAACTACAGCGAGCGGAGCGCGTATGACCCCGTGCGGCAGCTCAATCACATGTTCTTGGAGTATGAGCGCGTGTCGCCGCCGCAGGGGCAGGAGTCGAGCGCGCCGGCGACGCACAGGATTCAGCTGTCGCACCGGTACTTCTTCCCGCAGGAGCTGGAGCTGATCTTGGCGAACGCGGGCTTTAGGGTGCTGTCGCGCTTTGGGGATTTTGAGGGGGCGCCGCTGGGGCAGGGGGAGTCGATGGTGATGTTGTGTGGGCTGGCGTGAGGGGAGGAGGGCGCTTCAGAGGGCATGCGCCACAGCGCTCAGTGCAGCGCTCAGTGCAGCGCTCAGCGCAGCGCTGAGCGCTCAGCGCGCTTGATGTTTAGAGGGGGTCGATGAAACTCAACACGCCACCCCTCACTTGAAGGAGCGTACATGAGGCGAGAAGAGCTGCTCAGTCTTCGTCTTCATGAAGCTGTCGCGCATAAGATTCAGCGGTCTCCCGAGCTCATTGAGGAGGTCCGCGTTCGCCTTGAGCGCCTCTCGGCGCTCGGGCAGCTTCACCCGCACTATCAAGCGGCGTGGCGTCGCTGGCTCACACTCGAGCTCAACGCGCAGCTTGAGGCGCTCAAGAGCGCCGAGCAGGAGTGGATCGCGATGCGACAGGCGAGCCCTTTCGCGGGGCTCCTGACGCCAGATGAGCGGATGGAGGTCTTGAGGTCGTTTAGAGGTGAGTGGGCTGCCCAATGCGGCGCATAGCATAGACCTTGAGCACATCGTGCGAACTGAATTAAAATTAACATCATTTAAATAGATAAATATCTTGCATAATTATGACTTATATAGCTATATGCATCACTTCTAGTATCCAAAAACAACGACACCCCTAACATTTACATAGTTATCCTCTATGAAAAATGTTTCCATATGGCTTGACACTGTATTAAATGGCCTCCCCGCAACGCGACCAGATTTATTCTGATGCAACTCTTTCGGCACAACCAAAAACAAGTAATGCGCATGCGCACATATATGACACTTCCATAGATCAAGAAAGTCCATATTATTTTGATTGGTTTTTCCTCTTTCAACCTCTATTATAATACCTGTACCCCCCTTTTCCCCTTCTATGCGACGGAAAAAATCAGGTCTAAGCCTATTGTTTTTATAACTAGAAAACAAACCGGAGGACTCGCTGACAAATCCAAGATCAGTTAACTTTTCAGACAATATATTCTGAACGGACAGACTGGCGGTGCCCGGTTGATTTATTCTCGATATTTCACTAGATTTTTCATTTATAAAAAATGAGATCTCATCAGCTATTTTATCAACAGTTTTCCATTCATTGGAATTCTCAAAACCCCTCTGTACAAATTTTTTAATCATCATCATGTAAT
>VGTA01000366.1 GCA_016874875.1 Deltaproteobacteria bacterium
CACGTGCGAGGAGCCGATCACCACAAAGCTGCGCCCCTGCCCGGCGGGGAGCAGGGCGCGGTCGGCGAAGAAGTCAAAGAGCGGCACATAGGCGCGCCCCACTAGACTCGACCCCGGCAGGCGCGCGAGCACCCGCGCCCCCTCGCCTAGGGTGGCCTTGAGGCGCGCCTCCGCCACGTAGTACACATCTTGGTCGGCGTCCCCCTCCGCCTTCTGCGCGCGCACGTAGGTGATGTCGGGCCCCACCGCCACGGCGAGGTTGGAGGGGAGCGTCCACGGGGTGGTGGTCCAGATGAGCAGCGAGGCGTCCTCGCCCACGAGCGGCATCCGAACGGTGATGGCGGGGTCCTGCACGTCGCGGTAGTCGAGGTTGGCCTCAAAGTTCGACAGCGACGTCGAGAGGCGCCAGCTGAAGGGCATCACGCGGAAGTCTTGGTACACCAGCCCCTTGTCCCACAGCGCCTTAAAGACCCACCACACGCTCTCCATAAAGGGGAGGTCCATGGTCTTGTAGTCGTCCTTAAAGTCCACCCAGCGCCCGAGGCGCGTGATGACCTCCTCCCACTCCGCCGTGTAGCGCAGGACGTTCTCGCGGCACGCCTCGTTGAACCGGTCCACGCCATACTCGCGCACGCTCGTGGGGCCCGACAGCTCGAGCTTCTTCTCCATCTCCATCTCGATGGGGAGCCCGTGGGTGTCCCACCCAAACCGCCGCTCCACGCGCAGGCCGCGCATGGTCCAGTAGCGCGGCACGATGTCCTTGATGGTGGAGGCGACGAGGTGGCCGTAGTGTGGCAGGCCCGTGGCGAAGGGGGGGCCGTCGTAGAAGATGAACTGAGCGCTGGCGGGGCGCTCCCGCACCGAGCGGCGGAAGGCGTCGGTGGCGCGCCAGATCTCGAGCGTGCGCTCCTCGAGCTGCGGGAGCGGGAGCTGAGTGTTGAGGGGCTTGAGGGCGCTCATGGGGGTCACCTGCGGTGTGCCTGCGCCGCGCCTGCTCGGCGGCGGGGGGGAGTCGGGCGCCGCGCGGCGGGGCGCGCGGCGGGCGCGGAATAGTGCGCCACTCGCCCTCCAAAATCAAGCCCGCGCCCCGCCCGCGCCCCGCCCGCGCCCCGCCCGCGCCCCGCCCGCGCCCCGCCCGCGCCCCGCTAGCGCTTGGCCTTGGGGCGCCGTACCACCTGCGATGACTGTGACGAGAGGTGCTCGTTGACGCGCGCGTACACCGTGATCATGTTCACGTCCTCGTCGAGGGAGGCGCGCACCTCAAAGCGCGTCTGCGTGGGCGACTCCATCTGGCTCTGCGGTCTAAAGAAGACCTTGCGCTGCCCCACATAGATGATCACGTCCTCCAAGGGCAGCTCGCTGCGCACCTCACCGCGCACCAGCACCTCGCCGCCCTCCACCACGCTCGGCAGGGGGTCGAGCGTCACTTTGGGGGGGGCGAGGGTGAAGAGGGGGGCGGCGGGCGCGGCGGGCGCGGCGGGCGCGGCGGAATCCGCGCTGACCTCCACGTCCGCCCCGCTCACCCACACCACGCCGCCCTCGGCGTCGCGCGCGCGCCACCAGGCGCAGGACTCGCCGCCCTCCCGCGCGCCGCCCTCCCGCGCGCCGCCCTCCCGCAGGCACGCCTCAGCGCGAATCGGCCCGGCGCCGAGGGCGGCGGCGGCGGGGGCGGCGTTGAGGGGCTGCGCGCGCCCCGTGACGCCGACGGCGGCGTCGCGCGCCCGCAGGAGCGCCGCGCCCTCCTTGAGCGCCGCGCCCGAATCCACGCGCAGCGTCAGGAGCTCGCTGGTGCTCTCGCGCAGCTTGGAGTCCATCAGCGTCAGGTAGACCTTGGTGGTGGGCTCCGCCCAGCCCTCCTTGACCTTAAAGCGGAAGCTGAGCGCACCGCGCTCCCCCGGGCGCACCTCCTGCGTCGCTGGCTGCACGCGCCCCTGGGTGATAAAGAGCCCCGGCGCCACGCCGCGCCCCTCGTTGCTCAGGTGCCCCACCAGCTCGAGACTCTCGCCCTCGCCGCGGTTCTCAAACGACAGGCGCAGCTCCACCTCCTCGCCGGGGTTGAGGAGGCCGTCGCCGTTGTTGGGGGCGCCGGCGCGGGGGGCGTCGCTGAGCGTGTAGCGGAGGGCGAAGCGGGGCGCCGGCGGCGCCTCCACGCGCGCCTCAAACGACACCGTCGCCACCTCGCCGGCGCCGTCGGCGGCCAACACCACGCGCACCTCATCGGCGCGGCTGCGGGCGGCGTGCGTCACCTTGAGCTGCTGGCGCCAGGTACGCGACTCGCCGGGGGGGATGTGCCCGAGCAGGAACTCGTGACCCTTGAAGAGCGCGTTCTCTGATTCGCTCATGCCGCGCACCCTGTGGAGGGGGGCGGCGGAGGTGTTGGTGACGGTGACGCTCACCTCGAGCGTCTCGCCGGCGCGCACCACGCCGTTGGCGGGGGAGAGCGCCACGCGCGCCTCGCCGCGCGCGGGGGCGGCGGTCACCTTGGACGCCCAGGTGACGCCGCGCCCCTTGAGCTGCGCGTCGATGAGCCCCTCGTGGCGCGCCCCCTCCGCCGCCACGCGCGCCTCCGCCGCCCGCAGCAGCGCGCTCAGGCTCACGCCCTTGGTGGCCTTGAGCACGTCGCGCGCGAACTCGAGCTCAAAGTCCACGATGATGTCGTTGGGCTGCTCGCGCTGCCGCTTGAGCGTCGCTGCGTCCTGCAGGTAGCGCAGCTCGAGCTGCGGGCGCTGCGCCTTGGAGGCGGCGCTCTTGTCGCTCTCGAGGTGCTCGGGCAGCGCCGCCTCGCCGCGCTCCTCGTCGGGGTTGCCGTAGAAGTACGTCTCCTCGTCGGTGAGCAGGGCGGGGCTGAGGGCCACGGTGGGCGTCACGCCCACCGACTGGATGCTGATGTCGCCGGGGGTGAGGTACTGCGCGATGGTGAGCTTGAGCGCCGACTCGTCGGGGTTGTCGAACAGCAGCTGCACGGAGCCCTTGCCAAAGGAGCGCTGCCCCACCACCAGGGCGCGCTCGTGATTCTTGAGGGCCCCCGCCACGATCTCGCTGGCGCTGGCGCTCGAGGAGCTGATGAGCACCACGAGCGGCAGGTCTCGAATCGTCCCCGCCGCCGTGGCGAGCTTGGGCTCGCGCACCTTGTCGCCAAAGCCCACCGTCTTGACGAGGGTGCCCTCGGCGATAAAGAGGTCGGCCATTTTCGCCGCCTGGTCGAGCAGCCCGCCGGGGTTGCCGCGCAGGTCCAGCACGAGCCCCTTGAGGGCGCGCCCCTTGGACTGCGCCGTCAGCGCCTCGATGGCGGCCTTGAGCTCGTCCACGGTGGTGCTCTGGAAGTTGCTCACCCGCGCCACGCCGAGGCCGCCGCCGAGGTGCAGCGCCTTCACGCTCTTGACCTTGATCTCATCGCGCCGCAGCTCAAAGGCGCGCGGCGCGACCCAACCCTCGCGGGTGATGTGGAGCGTCACGGGGGTGCCCGGCTCGCCGCGCATGAGGTCCACCGCGTCGGTCAGCGACATGTTCACCGTGCTGTCGAGGTTGATCTGCACGATGTGGTCCCCCGCGAGCAGCCCGGCGCGCGCGGCGGGGGTGTCCTCGATGGGGTTGATGATGGTGAGCAGGTTGTCGCGCACCCCGATCACGATGCCCAGCCCGCCGAACTTGCCCTGCGTGCTCACGCGCATCTCGCGGTAGGCGTCGGGGGGGAGCAGGGTGCTGTGCGGGTCGAGGGTGGAGAGCAGCCCGTTGATCGCCGCGTACTCCACCTCGCGCAGGTCCTTGAAGTGGCGCAGGTGGTCTTGGATAAAACCAAAGATGTCCTTAAAGGCAAAGATGAGGTGGTAGCGCGTGCTCACCTGCGTGATGGGGATGGTCTCGCGCGCGTCGCTCACCTGCAGGGTGATCTCCGTGGGCACCTTGTCGGCGTCCTCGCGCACCTCCACCATCACCTCCGGCACCACCCGCTGCACCTCCTGCAGCGCCGCCCCGATCATCTTGCGGCGGTTGATGCGGGCGGGCTCCACGTAGTTCTCCTCCACGTAGACGAGGGCGCGTTGGAGCGTGGTGAGCTCTTGGAGGTCATAGCCCTCGTCGCGCCCCCGCCCCTCGCCGCGCCCCTGCCCCTCGCGCCCCTGCCCCTCGCCGCGCCCATCGTCGCCCGGGCGGGCCTCGGCGCGCGGGCGGTCGTCGAGCTGCAGCCAGCCCTTGTCGGCTTGGACGGTGTGGAGACTCAGGTAGAGGAGGGCGAGGCCGGCGGCGACCTGGGCGGTTAAGCGTGTGTGTGAGCGCATCACACCTCTCGTGGGGGGGCTTGGGGTGGGCGGGCGGGGGGAGCGTCTCGTGAGTGTATCTGTCGCAGGGCGCTTGGTGTAAAGCGTCTGTATAAGATACATATACAGGACGCGCGCGCAGGTCGCGCGTGATCCTCACAAGTCGCGCGCGCCGCGCGAAGGGACACACCGAGCCCCATGAGCAGCCTCCCCCCCCCCGCCGCACCCGCCCCCGCCGCGCCCCCCCCCGCCGCGCCCGCCCGCCGCGCCCGCCCCCTCGTCCTCCTCGCTGACGACGACCTCACCGTGCGCGCCCTCGTGCGCGTGGCGCTCGAGCCCCTCGGCTGCGACATCGTCGAGGCGGAGGACGGCGAGGAGGCCCTCGAGGT
>VGTA01000367.1 GCA_016874875.1 Deltaproteobacteria bacterium
GTGGTGAGGTCGGCGCGCGCCAGGACCGCCTCCCCCCCCGCCGCGCGCGCCAGGCGCGCCGTCTCGCGCGCCCCCTCCTCGCTGCGCGCGTAGTGCACCACCACCCGCGCCCCCGCCGCCGCCAGCTCCACGGCGATGGCGCGCCCCACCCGCCCGCCGGCGCCTGTGACGAGCGCCACGGGGCGCGCCACGGGGCGCGCCGCGCGGGGAGACTCGAGTCCTGGCTGGGGGCTGTCCATCCTTGCATTCTCCTGCCGTGACGCTATCTTTGAGCGCGCCGCGGGCGCCCGCGTGCCCGCCGACCCACCCACGAACCTACCGCGCGCGAAGCGTAAAAGCGAGCCCTGATGAAGCACACCCTCACCCTCTTGCCTGGGGACGGAATCGGCCCCGAGGTGAGCGACGCCGTGGTCCGCGTGCTCGCCGCCGCCGGCGTGGACATCGAGTGGGAGCGCCGCCTCGCCGGGGTGGACGCGGTCAGCGCGGGGGGCGGCACGCTGCCCGAGGAGACGCTCGAGTCGATTCGCCGCACCCGCGTCGCCCTCAAGGGCCCCATCACCACCCCCGTGGGCGAGGGCTTCCAGAGCGTCAACGTGGGCCTCCGCAAGGCGCTCGACCTCTACGTCAGCCTGCGCCCCGTGTGCTCGGTGCCCGGCGTGCAGACGCGCTACGCCGACGTGGACCTCGTGGTGTTCCGCGAGAACACCGAGGGCCTCTACGCCGGCCGCGAGCACGAGGTGGTGCCCGGGGTGGTGGAGGCGCTCAAGATCATCACCGCGGAGGCGAGCGAGCGCATCGCGCGCTACGCCTTTGAGTACGCGCGCTGGCGCGGGCGCCGCAAGGTGACGGTGGTGCACAAGGCGTCGGTGATGAAGCTCAGCGACGGCCTCTTCTTGGAGCGCGCGCGCGCGGTGGCGCGGGACTACCCCTTTATTGAGGTGGAGGAGATGCCCATCGACAAGGCCGCCATGCGCCTGGTCTTGGAGCCGCGCGACTTTGACGTGCTGCTGATGGAGAATCTCTACGGCGACATCATGAGCGACCTCTGCTCGGGCTTCGTGGGCGGGCTCGGCGTGGCGCCGGGGGCCAACATCGGCGACCGGTGCGCCGTCTTTGAGGCCGTCCACGGCTCCGCCCCCGACATCGCCGGGCAGGGCAAGGCCAACCCCACGGCGCTCCTCGCGTCGGCGGTGATGATGCTCGACCACATCGGCGAGCGGCGCGCGGCGCGGCGCGTGGAGGCGGCGGTGGCGCGGGTGCTCTCTGAGGGGCGGGTCCGCACGGGCGACCTCGGGGGGCGCGCCTCGACGGCGGAGTACACGCAGGCGCTCATCGACGCCCTCGCGCTAGACGGCGCCGCCGCGCCCGTCGCCGCGCCCGCCGCGCCCGCCGCCGCGCCCGCCGCCGCGCCCGCCGCGCCCGCCGCGCGCACCACGCGCACCCACACCCCCTACGCGCCCCACCTCACCGCCGAGGGGCTGCCCCTCGTCCCTGTGCTGCCCGGCGACCTCCTCGGGCGCGAGCTCGCCCCCCACGCCCTGCGCCTCGCCGACGCGGCGGGGGCGCGGGTGGCGTGGCGCGTGCTGGAGGGCGAGGAGCTGCTCGACGCCCAGGGCCAGCCCCGCGCCGAGGCGGCGGCGCTGATCGAGGCGTGCGGCGTGGCGCTCAAGGGCCCCTTCTCCACCCCCGAGGGCGTGGGCAACCTGTCGCCGTCGGTGGCGCTCCGCAAGCGCCTCAGCCTCTTCGCCGGCGTCCGCCACATCCGCACCCTCCCCCACCTGCCGAGCCGCTACGCGGGCCTCGACCTCGTGGTGGTGCGCGAGAACACGGAGGACGTGTACGCCGGGCTCGAGCACGTGGTCTACCCGGGGGTGGTGGAGTCGATCAAGGTGGTGACGCAGGCGGCGTGCGAGCGCGTCTTTGAGTTCGCCCACGCCCTCGCGCGCGCGCAGGGGCGCCGCAGCGTCTCGATCATTCACAAGGCCAACATCATGAAGAAGGCCGACGGGCTCTTCTTGCGCGTGGGCAGGGAGGTGGGCGCGCGCTTCCCAGAGACGGAGACGCGCGCCCTGATCGTCGACAACGCCTGCATGCAGCTCGTGCAGCGCCCCGAGCAGCTCGACGTGGTCGTGTGCGGCAACCTCTACGGCGACATCCTCAGCGACCTCGGCGCGGGGCTGGTGGGGGGCGTGAGCGCCGTGTGGGGCGAGGACCACGGGGCGCGCGTGGTGGTCTTTGAGGCGATTCACGGGCGCGCCCCCGAGCTCGCCGGGCGCGGCGTGGCCAACCCGCTGCCCTTCGTGATGCCCACGGTTGCGCTCCTGCGCCACATCGGTCAGAGTGAGCCCGCCGCGCGCCTAGAGCGCGCGGCGCGCGCGGCGCTCGCGGAGGGCGCCGCCCTCACGCCAGACCTCGGCGGCGCGGCGAGCACGGCGCAGATGGTGGCGGCGATCGAGGCGCACCTCGCGGCGGAGACCGACTGACCGACTGACCGACTGACCGACTGACCGACTGACCGACTGACCGACTGAGCACTGACGACGAGTGGAGGCACAGCAGATCATGAGCACAGCGCACACGCACCCCGGCGCCCTCGCCCACCGCGGAGTCTCGTTTGAGACGATCCTCGACTGGTACCGCGTCAACCACCAGGGCCGCCTCCTAGAGGACCGCGCCGTGGGCTACATCAAGAAGGCGAAGGGCTGGAGCTACCACGCCCCCTTCGCCGGCCACGACGGGATCCAGCTGATCCTCGGCAAGGCGTTCCGCTCGGGCAAGGACTTCTTGTTCCCCTACTACCGCGACCTCCTCACCGCCCTCGCCGCCGGCGTCACCCCCGAGGAGATCGTGCTCAACGGCCTCTCCAAGGAGGGCGACGTGGCGGGCGGCGGGCGGCACATGTCCAATCACTTCGCCAAGCCCTCGGTGCGGATTCAGAACGTGTCGTCGTGCACGGGCAACCACACCCTGCACGCGGTGGGCGTGGCGCGCGGTATCAAGCACTACGGCGGCGATGAGGTCGCCTTCTCGAGCCAAGGCGAGTCGAGCACCAGCGAGGGCTATGTGTTTGAGGCCCTCAACGGCGCGAGTCGCGAGCGCCTGCCGGTGGTGTTCGTGGTGCAGAACAACGGCTATGGCATCTCCGTCCCCGTGACCGAGCAGAGCGCCAACACCGTGGTCTCCGAGAACTACCGCGGCATCAAGGACCTGCTCATCGTCAACGTGGACGGCACCGACCACTTCGACTGCCACCGCGGCATGGAGGAGGCGCTCGCCTACGTGCGCTCCGGCGCCGGCCCCGCCCTGCTGCACGCGCAGTGCGTGCGCATCGGCGCGCACTCCAACTCCGACAACCACCTCCTCTACCGCGACGAGGAGGAGCGCGCCGCCGCCGAGGCGCAGGACCCCCTCCGCCGCCTCCGCGCGCTGGTGCTCGAGCTCGGCGTGGCCACCCCCGAGGCGCTCGCCGCCCTCGAGGCCAGCAACGAGCGCGCGGTGCAGGCGGCGTGCGACGCGGTGGAGACCTCCCCCGACCCCGACCCGCGCGGCGTGCTCGATTTCGCCTGGGCGCCCGCCTACGAGGCGCCCGAGACGCCCACCCCGGCAGACGACGGCGGCGAGAAGTGGAAGCTCCGCGAGGCGATCAACGAGACGCTGCACGCGGAGTTCGCCCGCAGCGAGCACACCTTCCTGTGGGGGCAGGACGTGGCGAGCAAGGACAAGGGCGGCGTGTTCAACGTCACCAAGGGCCTGCAGCAGGCGTTTGGGCGCGGGCGCGTCTTCAACGCCCCCATCGCCGAGGACTACATCGTGGGCACCGCCAACGGGCTGTGCCGCTATCGCCCCGACATCCACGTGGTGATCGAGGCGGCGCAGTTCGCCGATTACGTGTGGCCCGCCATGGAGCAGATGGTGGAGATGAGCCACGACTACTGGCGCACGAAGGGGCAGTTCAGCCCCAACGTGGTGGTGCGCCTCTCTAGCGGCGGCTATATCGGCGGCGGGCTCTACCACTCGCAGAACGTGGAGGCGATCTTTAGCCACCTCCCCGGCGTCCGCGTGGTGGTGCCGTCGTTCGCGGATGACGCGGCGGGGCTGCTCCGGACGGCGATTCGCAGCCAGGGCATGACGCTGTTCTTGGAGCCCAAGTTCCTCTATAATCAGCCGTTCGCCGCCACGCCCCGCTGCGCGCCCGAGCACTCGGTGCCCTTCGGGCGCGCGCGCGTCCGCCGCGAGGGCAAGGACGTGACGGTGGTGTCGTGGGGGACCACGGTGCACTGGAGTCTCCGCGCGGCGCAGAAGATGTCGCGCGAGGGGGTGGAGGTGGAGGTGATCGACCTGCGCTCGATTCGCCCGTGGGACGTGGAGACGGTGGCGGCGTCGGTGCGCAAGACGGGGAGGCTGCTCGTGGTGCATGAGGATCACATCACGCAGGGCTTTGGGGCGGAGGTGGCGGCCACCGCCTCTCGTCACATGTTCGAGTGGCTCGACGCGCCGGTGTATCGCGTGGGGGCGAAGGACATCCCGGTGCCCTTCTCGAGGATTCTCGAGCGCGCGACGCTCCCCTATGAGGAGGAGGTCTATGAGGCGCTCGTGGAGCTGGCGCGCTACTGAGCGGGGTGGCGCTGGGCAGGATGGCGC
>VGTA01000368.1 GCA_016874875.1 Deltaproteobacteria bacterium
GTGTGCGGGGGCGGGGGGGGGGGGGGGGGGGGGGGGGGGGCCGGGCGGTCGCGGGGGGCGCGCGCCTCGCGCCCCGACGCGGGAGGGCGCGGGCGCGCTGATTGACGCGCTCTCTCATGCGCGCTAAATAACACTGCCCCTCACACTCCTCAGCCCCTCTTCGGAGAGATCATGGCGAAGCAGAGCATCCTCCTCATCGACCCCAATCAGCGCAGCTTGAGCGTCATGGAGCCCTCTCTGCGCAAATTTGGCTATGAGGTGCAGTGCGCGCTCAGCCAGGCGCAGGCGGAGTCGTTTATTCAGCTGAGCGCCCCCGACCTCATCGTCTCTGAGGTGGCCCTCCGCGACGGCGGCGCGGGGGATGAGGCGGGGGTCGCGCTCTGCAGGGCGCTCAAGGCCAACCCCGCCACCGCGGACGTCCCTTTTGTGGTGGTCACCGACCGCGAGGAGGCCAAGGTGCGCGCCCTGAGCGCTGGCGCGGAGATTTTTTTGCTCAAGCCCGTGTACATGGGCGAGCTCAAGAGCGTCATCGAGGCCGCCCTGCAGCGCCGCCAGCGCCAGGGCCTCGAGCAGAGCACGGGGGAGCGCTTCTTTGGGCGCCTTGAGGAGATGGGGCTCTTTGACCTCCTGCAGGTGATCGACGTGAGTCGTCGCAGCGGCGAGCTGTCGATCGAGCACCGCGGGCAGCGCGGGCAGCTGTGGTTTAAGGACGGCGAGCTGCTCGACGCGGAGATGGGGCACCTGCGCGGCGTGGACGCCATCTATCGCCTGCTCACCTGGGAGTTTGGGCAGTACGAGTTTGATTTCAACGCCCCCGCCCGCCCCAAGCAGATCAAGCGCAGCGTGGGCGAGGTGCGCGAGGAGGGCCTCCGCCGCCTTGAGCAGTGGAATCAGATGTGCGACCAGCTCCCCTCCCTCGACACGGTGTTCCGCGTGGACCGCGGCGCGGTGAGCGACCGCGGGGAGCCGCTCACGGCGGAGATGAGCGCCATCCTGAGCTTGTTTAATGGCCGCCGCACCACCCAAGAGGTGATCGACGCGGCGGCGCTCTCGGACCTCGCGAGTCTGCGCGCGCTCACGGAGCTCTACTTTGAGGGCGTCATCCACGAGGTGCGCGAGGCGCGCGCCCCGCAGGCGTCCACGGAGGCGGCGTTCGTTGAGGCGGGGGCGCACCGCGGCCCCGTTGAGCTGGCGGGGGCCACGGCGCGCGCGGTGGGCGGGGTGGCGGCGGTGGACTTTGGGGGCGACCGCTCACGCGCGGCCGCCGATGAGGATTCGGGCGAGCCGTTTGACCTCCTCGGCGACCTCCGCGACCTCCGCGACGCCCCGCCCCCGCCGCCCGCCGCGCCCTCCGACGCCGAGCCGCCGCCCCTCACGGCGGACCTCAAGGACGCGCCCTACCAAGACGACGCCGAGAGCCAAGAGCTGCTCGCGGACCTGTACGCCTCGGTGACGGGCCCGCAGGTGCCGCCGCCGGTGCCTTCGACGCCGCAGGAGCCGCTCAGCCGCGAGACCTACAACACCTACTCCGACCTCTTTGGCTCCGATTACACGTTTGACGATTCAGAGCAGGATTTCTTTAGCCAGCAGCGCCCTCGCGACACCGAGGTGCCGCTCAAGCCGGAGCGCGCGCCCGCCTCAGGGGCGGCGCGGTTTGGGCTCTTCTTGATCGCGCTGATCGTGGCGGCGATACTGGCGATCATCTTCCGCGACAAGGTGAAGCCCATCCGCATCACGCAGACCACCTCGGACCGCGCGGTGTGGTATGAGGAGGGCAAGCTCTCCCTCCGCGCGCCCCACTACGCGCTCCCGGAGCTGGCGGTGGACTGGCGCATCGAGCGCGCGGAGGCGGCGGCGGACCTCGGCGCGCAGCTCGCGGCGGACCTGGGGGGGGCGCCAAAGGGCCGCGAGGTGAGCTCGCAGGAGAAGCGGCGCGTCTCGGGGCTCCTCAAGGAGGCGCAGGACCTCTACGCCAAGGGCGGCGACGTGGGCTGGGGGCGCGCCGCGCAGCTGGCGGATCAGGCGCTCGAGCTCGACCCCAACAGCGCGCACGCCCTCCTCCTCTGCGGGGCCATCTACAGCGAGCTCGGGCAGGACGAGACGGCCGTCAAGCGCCTTGAGCGCCTCATGCGCGTGGACGCGCAGTACGGCAACGCCTCGATCAGCCCCTCGTACCAGCGGGGCATCGTCTATGTGCTCCTCGGCAGCGCCTACCAGAACACTCGGCAGGCGGAGAAGGCGCTCAAGCTCTATGAGGAGTACCTGCGCGTGTTCCCCGAGGGCAACCTCGCTGACGACGTGCGGAAGCTCATCAACACGATCAAGCGGAGTCTCTGAGCCCTTGAGCACCCACGGCGCCCCCCTGCGGGAGTATACGCTGCTCGCCATCGAGAGCAGCTGCGACGAGACGGCGGCGGCGGTGGTGCGCTCGGGGGCAGAGGGGGGGGCGCTGGTGCTCTCGGACGTGGTGCGCTCGCAGGTGGCGTTCCACGCCAAGTGGGGCGGCGTGGTCCCCGAGATCGCTAGCCGCAACCACCTCGTGGACATCACGCCGGTGGTGGAGGAGGCGGTGGCGCGGGCGGGGGTGTCGTGGGCGGGGATCGACGCGGTGGCGGTGACGCAGGGGCCGGGGCTCGTGGGCGCGCTGCTCGTGGGGCTGCAGGTGGCCAAGTCCCTCGCCTACGCGCACCGCAAGCCGCTGATTCCAGTCCATCACCTGCTCGGGCACCTCAGCGCCGTGGCGCTCTACGCCCCCGACGAGCCGCCCCCCGCCCTGCCGCCCTTCCCCCACCTCGCGCTCATCGTGAGCGGCGGGCACACGGCGCTCTATCGCGTGGAGGGGCCCGAGGAGGCGCGCCCGGTGGCCAACACCTGCGACGACGCGGCGGGGGAGGCGTTCGACAAGGTGGCGCGCATGCTCGGGCTCGGCTACCCAGGCGGGCCGGCGGTGGAGCGCGAGGCGCGCCTCGGGGACCCGCGCGCGCACTCCTTTACGCTGCCGCGCCTCAAGGGCCGCCCCCTCGATTTGAGCTTCAGCGGGCTCAAGACGGCGGTGCTGACGGTCATCAAGGCGCGCGGGGCGCTGCCGGCGGAGCAGGAGATGCGCGACCTCGTGGCGAGCTTCCAGCGCGCGGCGGTGGCGCAGCTCGTGGACCGCTGCCTCGCCGCCCTCGACGCCGAGGGGCTGCGCGACCTGACGGTGGCGGGCGGGGTGGCCTGCAACACGCCGCTCCGCGAGGCGCTGGCGGCGAGGCTGGCGGCGGGGGGCGGGCGCCTCTATGTGCCGCCGCGACGCTGGTGCACCGACAACGCCGCCATGATCGGCGCGGCGGCCCTCCGCGCCGCGCCGGCGCTGGTGGCGCGCGGCCCGAGTCGCGCCGACCTCTCCCTCAACGCCCTCAGCTCGTGGCCCCTGGGCGCCCCCCACCCCGCTCGCGCCGCGCAGCCCTGAGAGGCCCTCATGCCCCCTCCTCATCGCCCCATCCCGAATCCTCACCAGGTGCTCCGCGCCCACGACCTGCGCGCCAAGAAGGCGCTCGGGCAGAACTTCCTCTGCGATGTGTCGGTGGTGGAGCGCATCGCCGCGTCGGGGGGGCTGTCGCCGCAGAGCGTGGCCTTTGAGATCGGGGCGGGGGTGGGCACCCTCACCCACGCCCTCGCGGCGCGGGCGGCGCGGGTGATCGCGCTCGAGTATGACGACGACCTCGCGCCCATCGCGCGCGCTGAGCTGGCATACGCGCCGCACGTGGAGGTGCGCCATGGGGACGTGCGCGCGCTCGACTGGGCGGCGCTGCGGGCGGAGGTGGGGGCGCCGCTCGTGGTCTACGGCAACCTCCCCTACTACCTGAGCAGCGAGATTCTGCTCGCGCTCCTTGAGGGCAACGAGGCGTGGAGTCGGGCGTGCTTCTTGGTGCAGCTCGAGTTCGCGCAGCGCGTGTGCGCGCCCCCGGGCGACCGCGCGGCGGGGGCGATCTCGGCGCTCACGCACCTGATGACGTACCCGTCGGTGCTCTTTGGCGTCCCGGCGGGCGCCTTCTCCCCGGCGCCCAAGGTGGAGTCGGCGGTGATGGTGCTCGAGCGGCGCGCGGCGCCCGCGGAGGACGTGGGCGACCCGCGCGCCTTCCGCGCGGTGGTGCGCGCCCTCTTTGGGCACCGCCGGCAGATGGCGCGGCGGGCGCTCCGGCCGCTCTGCGAGGACCCCGAGGGGCTGCTGGCGGCGGCGGGGCTGTCGCCCACGGCGCGCGGCGAGGCCTTTACGCTGCCGGAGCTCGCGCGCCTCTCCCGCGCCCTCCTCGCGCGCCGCGCCGGCGCGGCGCTCGAGGGCGCCGATGAGCCCCTCGGCGTCGACTGAGGTGACGCGCCGCCCCCCCCCCCCGCCCCCCGCGCGCCGCGCCGCCCTCGCCGCGCTCGGCCTCTGCTGCGCGCTGGCGGGGGCGGGCTGGGGGGCGGCCCGCTTCGCCGAGCGGCGCGCCCTGGCGCTCTTGCGCGCGGCGGGGGTGGAGGCCGAGTGGGGCGCCCTCCGCGCCGGCCTAGGCGCTAGCCTAGGCGCCGACCTCGGCGCGGGGAGTCTGGGGGGGGTGTGCGCGGAGCGCGTGCGCTGGCGGCGCGGGGCGGTGGCGAGGGGGGAGGTGGGGCGCGCGT
>VGTA01000369.1 GCA_016874875.1 Deltaproteobacteria bacterium
CGCAGGTTCAGCCTCCGGCTCCGGCTCCGGCTCCGGCTCCGGCTCCGGCTCTGGCTCTGGCTCCGGCTCCGGCTCTGGCTCCGGCTCCGGCTCCGGCTCTGGCTCCGGCTCCGGCTCCGGCTCCGGCTCAAGCTCAAGCTCAAGCTCAAGCTCAAGCTCAAGCTCAAGCCGCGGCAGCTCAAGCCGCGGCAGCTCAAGCCGCGGCAGCTCAAGCTCAGGCGCCAGCGCCTCTAGCCCCTCGGGGGGGGGCGTGGGGGCGAGCGCCCGCAGCTCGGCGCGCGCGAGCTCCTGCAGGTGCAGCGGGCGACTGTCCTCGTCGGAGTCCTCCGACCAGTCCGAGAAGAAGCCGAGGTCCTCCTCCCTCGGCGCCTCCTCCGGCGCCTCCTCGGCGGCGGGGGCAGAGGGGGCGTCGAAGCTCAGACTCGGCAGCGAGAGGTCGAGGCTGACGTCGGGCGCGCTGAGCGCGTCGGCGGGATCGGGGAGCGCGGGCAGCTCCGTCTGCGACTCTAGCACGTCGTCGAAGGAGAGGTCGTCGAGGTCGAGCCTCAGGTCAGGCGCGCGCGGCGGGGGGGCGGGCGGCGGCGCGCGGAGCTCGTCGGGGATGGGCGTGATCGCCCACGAGTCGGGCTCCGCGAGCTCGTCGAGCGACAGCAGCTCGAGGTCGCCGATGTTCTCCTCGGGGGGCGCCAGCGGCGAGAGGGTGGTGTGGCGCTCCTCGGCGGGGGGCAGGGACACGGCGGCCTCGGCGAGCGCGCGCTCAGGGGCGCTGGCGGGCGGCGCGCCGAGCTCGACTTCGCTAAAGTCGCCCTCGGGGGCAGACGCCGGCGCGGCGATCACGTCGAGGGGCTCGTGGTCATCGCGCAGCCAGCTGATGCCGAGCGCGGCGAGCTCGATGCGGGGCTCGGGGGGCTCGGGCTCGGGCTCGGGCTCGGGCTCGGGCTCGGGCTCGGGCGCGGGCTCGGGCTCGGGCGCGGGCTCGGGCGCCGCGCTCGCGATCAGCTCGATGATGGACGGCTCGCGCACCCAGTCGAGGCCCAGGGAATCAAAGCTGACGTAGGGCTCGGGCTCGGGCTCGGGCTCGGGCGCGAGCGTCTCCACCACGCTCTCGATGACCTCTACGATGGAGCCCTCGCGCACCCAATCGAGCCCCAAGGACTCAAAGCTCACGTGCGGCTCAGGCGCGGGCGTCGGCGCGGGAGGCAGCTCAGGGGCGGGCTCCGGGAGCGGGAGGGGGGCGACGCTCTGGACATACTCCACCACGTCAAACGCGCTGTCGTGAATCCCGATGTGCTGCAGAAAGGTGCCCGAGTCCGCGATCTCGGGGGCGAGGCGGCGCGACACCACCTCCGACAGCTCACGCTCAAAGTCCGTGAACTCCGCCGGGTCCACCAGCGCGGCGCTCGGCGGCGCTGAGGAGTCGAGCGCCTCCCAGGTGTCGAGCGCGGGGGCATCGTAGGGCGACAGCCTGTTGAGGACCTCGGCGAGCTCGCCCTCTATGAAATCCCCCAGCTCCCGCATAAAGGAGGCGCCCTCCAGGGGCGCCGGGGACTCAAAGACGTCATCGAGCAGATCACCGCCTGTGGGGGCGGGCGCGGGCGCGAGCGCGGGCGCAGGGACAGGGGCGGGCGCGGAGACGGGCGCGGGGGCGGGCGCGAGGACGGGCGCGGGCGGCGCAGAGGGCACGCGGGGCAGCTCCGCCGACTCAAACTCGGCGGTCTTGATGGCGCGCAGCGGGCGGGCCGCCTCCCCAAAGACCTCAGGGGGGGCGCTCGGCGTCCTGCTCGCCGGGGCGGGGCGAGCAGCGGGGGCGGACCCCTCGATGTCCTCCCAGTCAGCGAGGTCGTCAGCGAGGTCGTCAGCGAGGTCGTCAGCGAGGTCGTCAGCGAGGTCGTCAGCGAGGTCGTCAGCGAGGTCGTCAGCGAGGTCGTCAGCGAGGTCGTCAAAGCCCACCGCCCGCACCCCGGCGGGCGGACTCGTGGCCCCCACCGGCTCCGGGAGGTGCGCCGCGGGGTTGATGGAGGGCGACGGGGGGGCGCGGCGGCGGGGCGCGGCGGCGGGCAGGGGCGCGGGCGCGGCGGGCGCGAACGGCGGCGCCGCCTCCTCGTCCCCCTCGCGCCGGCGGGAGTCGAAGAGGGCGCTGAGGGCGCCGAGCAGCAGCACCACGAGCAGCGGCGTGGGGTCGTCGGCGAAAGAGGCCAGCCCCACCCACAGCAGCGACCAGAGGCGCGACAGCGAGCCCTGCGCCTCCCCCACGGGCGCCACCGCCGTCACCCGCGCCTCCTGCGGGTGCGGTGTGGGGGCGGGCGCGGCGACCCCCGTCTGCGTGAGCTCCTCGGCGCCCAAGAACAGCGCGAAGTCCTCCTGCCGCGCCTTGTTCGTCCGCAGCACCTCCAAGAACAGCTCCTCTAGACTCGGCCCGAGGGTGACCAGCACCCCCTCCGTGCTCTGCTGCACCACCGTGGCGGCGGCCACCAGCCGCTTGCGCTCCCCCGCCCACCCCCACTTGGGCGTCAGCGTCTCGCGAGGGCGCAGGGGGCGCAGGTCGAGCGCCCGCACCACGTCGTCGGTGGCGACCGGCGCGCTCCACGACAGCAGCGGCGAGTAGGTGCACGCGTCTCCCTCGCACAGCCGCGACAGCGACGGGCTGAGGAGCAGCGCGTCCTTGGTGAGCGTCATGCGCGCCTCGAGCCCCCGGAGCGCCGCCCGGAGCGCCGCGTCCTGCGCCTCCTGACTCGGCCAGGGGCGCCCGAGGGGGAGAGTCAGGTCGGGCTGCGTGGCGAGGGCGGAGGTCTCAAGGGCGAGCTGGAGCGCCCGCTGCTCGATCTGCAGCGTCATCTGCTGAGCGAGGGCGCCGCGGTCCTGCTCGCTCGGGACGGCGCGCAGCGCCCCGATCATCGCCGCGGCGGCGAGCAAGAGCAGTCCGATAAACCACGTTCGTGTGAGCCACATGATATATGCCCGATCATTCAATGCGTGCTGAGGAGGACTCGGCGGAGGAGAGATTTGGGGGAGTATAGCGCCTCGCTCGCGCGAGCGTAAGACCTAGCGCGCCGCCGAGCACGCCATACTCACACAGGCGCCACCACAGCGCCACGCGCCACTCCCCCTCGCCGAGCGCCGCGAGGCGAGGCAGGTAGGTGAGGGGCGCCACGAGCGACCACGCCGCCACCCCCGCCCCCCCCCCCCCCCCCCACGACGCCCACGCCGCCCCCGCCGCCCCCTCGCGCGCCGCGGCGGCGAGCGCCAGCGGGCAGAGCGCCAGCGCCCAGCAGAGGTACCAGCTGTAGACCACCGGCGACACCAAGAGCAGCCCCAGCGTGCCCGCCGCCGCCCGCGCCGGCAGCGCCTCCGCCCCGCGCCACCCCCGCCCGAGCGCGACGCACAGCAGCAGGAGGGCACCCCCGAGGAGGCGCTGCGCCGCCGCGTGGGCGACCGGGTCGCCCCAGGCGGCTTCGAGGGGCGCGTGGGCGAGGGCGAACAGCGAGCCGTTAAAGCTCCAGGTGGCGGCGTAGCTCCGGAGTCCCCCCAGCGCCCCCGCCCCCGCCCCCCAGAGCTCCGCGCCCAGCGGCGCGACGCAGAGGAGGGTGGCGGCGGCGGCGCCCGCGGCGAGGCGGGCGAGGCGGCGGCGCCCGAGGGCGCGGGCGTCGGGCAGCGCCGCGAGGGCGAGCCACAGCCACGGCACCAGCTTCACCCAGCCCCCCGCCCCGAGCAGGAGCCCCGCCGCCACGTCGCGGCGGCGGTCGAGGGCGACCAGCCCCCACACCCCCAGGGCGGCGCCGAGGCAGTCGAGGTGCGCGCCGTGCCCAAAATCAAACGCCATGAGCGGCGAGAGGGCGTAGAGGGCGGCGTAGCGCGGCGGCAGCCCCCGCCCCCGCAACCAACGCCACGCCCCCCCCACCAGCGCCAGCTCCGCGGCGAGGGTGAGGGCGCGCCAGCGGGCGAGGCTGAAGGGCGCCCAGCGCCCCCAGGCGTCAAAGGCGGCGAGCTGAAACGAGAGCTGCGCCCCCGGCGGATAGACGGTGGGCACCGCCGGGTGCCCGATGAGCGGGCGGAGTCCCTCGAGGCCCGCCGCCGCCGCCGCCGCGTCGAGGGCGGGGGCGGCGGGCGCGTGCGCGTACACCGGCGCCCCGCGCCACCCCAGCGCCCCGTCCCACAGGTAGCGCCACACGTCCTCCGAGGCGCTCGGCGGCCCCGCCCACCACGAGACTCTGAGCCACGCGGCGGCGAGCAGCAGCGCGGGCAGCGGCAGCGCGGGCGACCCGCGCCGCGCCAGCAGCCACAGCGCGCCCGCGCTCTCCAGCGCCACCGCGAGCAGGCAGGCGCGCAGGTGCGCCGCCGGCGACGGCAGGGCGAGGCTGGCGCCGAGGTGCCCGAGCCCCGCCAGCAGCGCCCACGCCCCCCAGAGGCGCGCCGGGCAGAGGCGTGCCGGGCTCACGCCCCTCAGGCGAGTCCCACCTCGCGGCGCAGCGTGGCGGCGAGGTCGATCTGCTCCCAGCGGAAGCCCTGGTCCTCGCGGCCAAAGTGCCCATAGGCGGCCGTCTTGCGATAGATGGGGCGCAGGAGGTCGAGGTGCTCGATGATGCCACGGGGCTTCAGGGGGAACACGTCGCGGATGAGGTCCTCGATGCGCTGCTCGTCGA
>VGTA01000370.1 GCA_016874875.1 Deltaproteobacteria bacterium
GTGCCTGGGCGCTCTCGCTCTTTTCTAGCGTTCGGGGGTGGTCCGTTGATCTCGGTTTTGGGGAGTGCATTTGTCTGTTCAGGTGTTCAGTTCGGTCAGGGGAGCGATCTGGAGAGGCGGCCGCCGACGTTGCTGAGCTGGACCGCGGGGGTGCTGAGGCTGCGGAGGGCGGCGCGGAGGTAGTCCGCGTCGAGGTACCACGAGCCCCCGCGCAGGACTCGGTAGGCGCTATTGCTAGCGTTATAGTTGGAAGCACTAGCGTTTGCTGGACACGCTCCTGTACACCAACCGCTGCCGTTTGTGGGCGCACCGCTGTAGCTGCTGTGGTACTCGTCCTGCACCCACTCCCACACGTTCCCCGCCATGTCGCACAGCCCCTGCGCGCTGTTCCCGCTCGTGGTGTTACAGGTTGGGCTCGTGCCCGATCCACAAGTACTCCCGTTGTAATCTGCCAAAGAGCACGAAGGCGACGCCGCCCCCCAAGGGTACACCCCCGTCCCCCTGCTCGACGCCGCGAACTCCCACTCCGCCTCCGTCGGCAACCGCGCCCCCACCCACGCCGCGAACGTCATCATCTGGTGCCACGACACATAGTTCACAGGGTGATTCGTAGCGTTTGCTCCGTAGTTGCAGTAATTCCCTGAGCTCGTGCTAGTGCCCGTGCAGCCCGGCGCTGTACACGCCCCTGCGGTCACACACGCCTTGTACATCCCCACCGTCACCTCCGTCTTCATCATCTGAAACGTCGGCACCGTCACCGTGTGGATGGGCTGCTCATCACTATAGTTAGTCGAGCCCATGCTGAACGTGCCCCCCTGGATCGTCACCCACTCGATCGTGGGGCAGCCCCCAGCCGCTAAGCAGGGTGGAGGGATTCTACATTGAGCATCACAGGGGTCAATACCATCACACTCCTCTGCCCCATTCACCACCCCATCCCCACAATACGCAGTCGCCCCATCCTCGTTCAAACACTCCGCCGAGCACACAGTACACGACCGCTCCCCATACGCGCACACCTCCGTCACCGCGTTCCCATCATCACACCGCTCCGCCCCCTCAGCCACCCCATCCCCACAGCACGACTCAGGCTCACCCCAACCGCTCGCCCCGCACACCTGCAACACCCCCTCACAGGTCACAGAGCGCGGGACCCCGACCGCGCACTCCTCCCCGCACACCGCCCACCCCGCCGACAAGCTCGGGGCCAGCTCATAGAGGTCAATCGGACAGAGCGCCACCACCTGAGGCGCGCACGCCTCCTCACGCACGTTCCCGTTCAGCCCCTCCGTGGGGTACATCGCCTCGAGGGCGCCGCGGACGCCGTTGACCTCCACCTCGACGCGCACCCCGCCGACGCCGAGCTCCACAGGCGTACACACCCCCACCGCGTAGTTGCTCCGCGAGATGCCATCGAGCTTGTCGGCGACCGCCTCGAAAGTCCGCGTGAGGTCGCTGAGGTCGTCGCCTGACGCCACACGGAAGTTCTGCTCGCGCGACGCGAGCTCCCGAATCGCCCCGATCGCCTCCATGTCGCTCGGCGCGCCGAGGTAGACGCTGAAGGCCGTGAGGTTGGACTCTCGCTCCGCCGCCTCGCGGGCCGCGAGCGAGAGCTGGCGCTGGTTCTCCGCGTCCCCCGCCTCGTGCACCCCGTCCGTGAAGATCACCACCGCCCGCTCCACGAGCTCGAGCCCCGCCCCCTCCGCCCGCGCCGCATCGATGGCGGCGCGGTAGGCGCCGTAGAGGTTGGTGGACCCGAGGGGCTCCTGGCTCGCCCTCAGCGACGACAACACCCGCAGCAGCCCCGCGCCGTCTCGCGTGAAGGGCGCCACGATCCGCGTGTCGGCGCTTGAGCCAAAGACCTGAATGGCCACCTGGTGGTTGCGCACGCCGCCGTCGCGGATCAGCGTCGCGCGCACAAAGGCCTCCGCCGCGTCAAAGACGCCCCCCTGCGCGTTCCTCGCGAAAATCGAGCCCGACATGTCGAGCGACAGCACCGAGAACAGCCCGTAGCTCGACGGCGCGCTCGGCGTGGACGCCCCGCCGCCCTCGCCGCCCGCGCCGAACGGCTGCCCCGTGAGCGTGTTGATGACGCGGATCTCGCTGTCGCTCAGGCGCCGCACAGGGTCGTCGTTGCAGTCGGTCACCGAGAACACGACCCGCACCCCCGACGGGCTAAAGGTCGCGACCCTGCGCTCCTTGACCCTGAGGCAGTCAAACTCGCGCTCCTCGCACTCCCCCTGCGCGTTCCGCGAGAAGCCGAGGGGGCACTCCAGCGCCGCGCACACGAGGTCAGGCGTGCACTCCTCCCCCGAGGCGCACGCCCCGCAGCTCAGCACCCCGCCGCACCCATCCGCCGGCGCCCCGCACGTGGCGCTCAGCGCCGCGCACGTCAGCGGCGCGCACTCCCCCTCGCACAGGCCGCCCGCGCCGCAGGTCTGCCCGGTCGCCTCGCAGATGTCGGCGGGGCAGGTCGCCCCGCACCCGTCGTCGCCGGCGCAGCGCCCCTCGCAGCTCGGCACGCAGCCCGCGCCGGCGGTGGTCCCGGCGGTGGTCCCGGCGGTGGTCCCGGCGGTGGTCCCGGCGGCGGCGCCGGCGGTGGTCCCGGCGGCGGCGCCGGCGGTGGTCCCGGCGGCGGCGCCGGCGTCTTCGCTTGATTCTTCGCTTGATGTGTTGTCCGATGTGTCGCGGCAGGCGCTCAGGGAGATGAGCGCCGCTGAGAGAACAGCGATCGCCTTGATGGGCTGCGGGGGGGGGCTTGGGATTTTGTTGATATTGCGCACGGCGCGCTGCCTCCTTTTTGAGCAAAAGTGGGATATTATACTTTTGTTATGTCCCGCTCAAATGAGTACATCTACTCATTTCTCTCTAAGGGGCTCGCGCGCTGCGCGCGTCGCTCAAGACCCGATGAGGACGCGATTTGGACTCTCAGATCGTGCAGCCCGCCCTGGGCGGGTCGTTCGCGGATCAGGTGAGCGACGCCCTGCGCTGTGATTTCCGAGGGAACGCGGTGGCGTCGTCGGTGTCGAGCGCGGTGGGCTTTAGGTGCTGCGCGGACTGAAGAGCAAGACGCTTGTAAAAACAAGTCACTTGCAAAAGCAACCGGCTTGCGTTTAAGGTCATGCTCGCTCGCCAGCCCCTCCTCGTCGTGAGCGTGTCACGAGCCAGCGGGGGGCGCGCAGGAGACCACGAGATGAGTCAGCGCTCTGCGACCAAGCCCGCCGCCAAGCCCGCCGCCAAGCCCGCCGCCAAGCCCGTCGCCAAGCCCGCCGCCAAGCCCGCCGCCAAGCCCGCCGCCAAGCCCGTCACCAGGCGCTCCCCCAAGCCCATCGCCAAGCGCTCCCCCAATCCCTCCCCCAAGCCCGCGCCGCTGCCGGTGACGGTGCTGTCGGGGTTCTTGGGGGCGGGCAAGACCACGCTGCTCAACCACGTGCTCAACAACCGCCAGGGGCTCCGGGTGGCGGTGATCGTCAACGACATGAGCGAGGTCAACATCGACGCGGCGCTCGTGGAGCGCGGCGGGGCGGAGCTGTCGCGGACGGAGGAGCGCTTGGTGGAGATGTCGAACGGGTGCATCTGCTGCACGCTGCGCGACGACCTGCTCAAGGAGGTGTCGCGCCTGGCGCGCGAGGGGCGCTTTGACTATCTGCTGATCGAGTCGACGGGCATCTCGGAGCCGATCCCAGTGGCGCAGACCTTCACGTTTGAGGACGAGCGCGGGGTGAGCCTGGGCTCCATCGCCCGCCTCGACACGATGGTGACGGTGGTGGACGCGCTCCACTTCATGCGCGATTTCCAAGAGTCAGAGCGCCTCGCGGCGCGGGGCTTGGCGCTCGGGGAGGACGACACGCGCACGGTGACGGACCTGCTGGTGAATCAGGTGGAGTTCGCCAACGTGATCGTGCTCAACAAGCTCGACCTGGTGACCGAGGAGGAGGCCCTGTCGTTGCGCGCGTCGCTCAAGGCGCTCAACCCAGGGGCGCAGGTGGTGACGGCGACGCGCGGGCGGGTGGCGCTGGGGGATGTGCTGGGGACGGGGCTGTTTGATTATGAGGAGGCGGAGCGCTCCGCGGGGTGGATCCGTGAGCTGCAGGGGGTCCACACGCCCGAGACGGAGAGCTATGGGCTGTCGAGTTTTGTGTACCGCTCGCCCCGCCCCTTTGACGCCGAGCGCCTGTGGGCGCTCTTGGGCGGGGAGGAGCTGTGGGGGGGGGCGCGGGGGGTCATCTTGCGCTCAAAGGGCTTCTTCTGGGTGTCGGCGGACGCGCGCGCGGTGTATGAGTGGGCGCAGGCGGGGACGGTGTCGGATGTCAATCACGTGGGGCGCTGGGATCCGCGCTTGGGGGAGCGCGAGCAGCAGCTCGTGTGGATCGGGCAGGGCCTCGATGAGCCAGGTATCCGCGCGCTGCTCGACGCGTGCTTGGTGGAGGAGGGGCTGCTGCAGGGCTCCCCCGACGGCTGGCCGGTGTTGCCGCACCCGTTCCCAGAGTATGTGTGGGATGAGGAGGTGGATGGGGCGCAGGGGGGGGCGGCGCCCTCGGCGCCCTCGGCGCCCTAGCTCATTTCGTGTGGGGGTGATCTGGCGCTTGAGCGACGCGCTATCGTCCGCGTTGGGGGCTGCGCCCCCAAGCCCCCG
>VGTA01000371.1 GCA_016874875.1 Deltaproteobacteria bacterium
ATGTGCGCCGCACCTTGAGCGGTCCGCTCGGGCGCGCGGCGGGATCGGGCGGCGCGGGGGCGGGCGGAGCGGGTGAGGGCGGCGCGGGCGGCGCGGGCGGCGCGGGCGAGGCGGGGGCGGGCGAGGCGGGCGGCGCGGGCGAGGCGGGGGCGGGTGAGGCGGGGGCGGGCGAGGCGGGGGCGGGCGGCGCGGGCGAGGGCGGCGCGGGCGAGGGCGGGGCGGTCGGGGGGGCGAGCGCCACGCCCCTCGGGGACCGCGCCGTCTGGTCCTGGGAGGGCACCCCCGGCCTCGCCCGCCCCCCCGGCGCCGCGCCGGTGGGCGCCGGCCTCGCCCCCCTCAGCCCGCTCGACGGGTGGTCCTGGGTGGGCGGGGGGCTGGTGTGGCGCGCGGGGGTGGAGGCGCCCCGCCTGTGGACGGCGCGGGCCGAGCGCTACGAGGAGGAGGGGGGCGCGGCGGTGCCCCGCCGCCGCTACGCGCTCTCGGCGCCCCTGCCCACCCCCGACGCCCCCCTCGCCGCCCTCGACGCCCCCGAGTTCCCCGTGGCGCTCACCTGGGACGCGGCGGAGGGGGCGCCGGCGCTAACGCGGGGGGCGGCGTGGCGCGCGGAGCGCCCGCTCGCCTACGCGCCCACCGCCGCCCCCGCCTGCCTCGTGGAGCCCGAGCGCTGCGATGACCTCGACCGCGACTGTGACGGCTCAGCGCGGGGGGGGCTCTGCTGCGAGGGGGCGGAGCCGAGCGCGGCGCAGCTCCCCGGCGTGGTCTCCCCCGACCGGGACTGGCTGACGGCGCAGAGCGAGCTCGGCGCGCTGGTCGCCGTGGCGTCGCAGGGGAGCGCCCGCCTCTTCTCGCTGCCCTTCACGGGGGGCGACGCGCAGCTTCGCGCCACCTGGCCGGGCGTGCGCCGCCTCACGCACCTCGCCCACCGCTTTTCGCTCGTGGCGCTCGCCGGCGAGGACGCGGAGGGGCGCCCGGTGCTGCTGTGGAATCTCAACCGCGACGGCCAGCCCGCGCGCCTCGACGCCCCCTGCGCGCCGCTGGCGCTCACCGTCCTCAACAACGCCCTCCGCACCCGCGTGCTCTGCGCCGACCGGGTGGTGGAGGTGGACCCCGCCCTCGGCGCGGTCACCCCCTCCGCGGCGCCCGAGGCGGGGGAGCTCCGCTGGGTCACTCGCTGGCACCCCCCCGGCGCCACCGCCGATGAGGTGTACCTAGCGGTGGCGCTCGGCGAGGCGGCGCAGCTGAGTCTGTGGCGCGAGGGGGGGGAGGCGGAGGGGCTCACGCTCGCCGCCGCCCGCGGGGTCTCGCTGCCGCGCGTCCTCAGCGCTATGCCCCCAGAGGACCGCGCCGCGCCCTTTATGCCCCCACAGGACGACGAGGGGCGCCCGAGCCGCGCCCGCGACCGCCGCCTCGAGGTGTGGTCGCCGTCGCTCGGCTGGACCCCCGCCGCCGGGAGTCGCTGGCCCTTCAGCGTGAGTCTCTCCGCGTTCGCCCCGCTCGCCCTGAGCGTGGGCTACGACGACGACCCGGCGCGCGTGAGCGACTCGTTCCTGCAGCGCCTCACCGTCTACACCCACGACCTGAGTCCGGGCGGCTCGTTTTGGGGTGAGCCGCTCAAGGCGCAGGTCCCCAAGAACAGCCTCAACGGCGCCCACCTCGCCGGCTACCCAGCCCTCGGCGGGCTGCGCCCGAGCGTGTGGCTGCTGATCGGGGGGGGGCTCGAGCTGCGGACTGTGGGCTGCGAGGGGCGGGCGGGGGAGGGGCCCTGAGGGGGGCGCGCTAGGGGGCGCGCTAGGGGGCGCGCTAGGGGGCGCGCCCCTTGATGGCGCGCGCGAGCGCGAGAGGGCCGCTCGGCGCCGGGCGGGCGCCGCTCACCGCGCGCGCAGCTGGCCGCGCTCGATGCGCAGCCCGTCGGGCAGCGCCCCCGCCAGGCGCTCCGCGTAGGGCGAGAGGTCGAGGGCGAGCGTCATGATCAGGGCGGCGGCGGCGCGGGTGATGCGACCGGAGCTGAAGGGGTCGAGCAGCACATCCGAGAGGGCGCGCGTCACCTCGGCGCGCTCCTCGGCGGGGGCGGGGCCCTTGAGGCGCTCCTCGAGGATGCCCATCACCTTGACGCGCACGTCGTCGCTGTGGTCGAGGGTGTAGGGGGTGAGGTCGCGCAGCGGGCAGGCGGCCAGCTCGCCGAGGGCGTCGATCAGATTCTCGCGGGCGGTCACCGTGCGGTGGTCCTTGGGGTCGTAGCGGCGCAGGGTGGCGCGCAGGTGCTCCGTGAGCTCCTCCTCGCTGATGAGCTCCTTGAGCGTGAGAATCGCGCGCGACACGAAGGCGCCGCGGGCGATGAAGTCCTTGAGCGGCTCCACGGCGCGCTCCTTAAAGTGGTCCACGAGCAGGTCGTGCACCCAGCCCTGCTCGTGCTCGTTCTGGATCGTGTCGCGGATGCTCACGCCGAGTCGCTCCACGAGGGCCTCGATGGCGGCGGGGGTGCCGTAGGTCATCAGCTCGTGAATCGCCCCCTGCCGCACCTGCGCCTGGTGGTGCTCGTTGAGCATCACGCCCTTGGCGCGGTCGATTTTTTTGTGGATGGGGCTAGAGAACAGGTCGAGTAGGCCCATGGCGAGATCTCCTCAGGGGGGGTGGGGCGCCAGCGGGCGCGCGGTCCATATGTTCGCACGAGGGGCGGGCGCGTCAAGGGGGGCGCGGCGCGCGCCCTCATTGACCGCGCCCCGCGAATGGGGTACGCAGGGGGGCGCCTTGAGCGTGAAGCGTGATTCGTGACCACGACACCTCAGACGGCGGCGAGGGGGACGACGATGACGAAGGCAGCGGAGGGCGGCGCGCCCATGATGAAGATCGTGTCTGTGTGCTCGCTCTCGGGCGGGCAGGGCAAGACCACCACCACCCTGCTGCTCGGGCGCGCCCTAGCACGCCGCGGGCGCCGCGTCTGCCTCCTCGACGCCGACCCGCAGCACAGCCTCTCGATGTTCTGCGGCGTGCCCCTCGAGAGCGACCAGCCGAGTCTCCTCGAGCTCCTCAAGGGCCAGGGCCCCGCCCTCGACGCCGTCTATCCGGTGGAGGGCTACGAGTCGCTCTTTATCGTCCCGAGCGACGACTCCCTCGACGCCGCCCACGAGTACCTGTCGCAGACCGGGGTGGGCGCCACCGTCCTGCGCCGCCGCCTCGAGGCGCTCGCGCCTCACTTTGACGTCTGCCTGATCGACAGCCCCCCCCAGCGCTCACAGCTCGTCCTCTCCGTCCTCGGCGCCGCGCACCTGCTGGTGATTCCGGCGGAGTCCACCGTCAAGGGCTTCGCGAGCGCCGCGCGCACCCTCGACCTCTTCTACGCGCAGCGCGACCTCGGCGCCACGCAGGCGACGCTGGCGGGCGTCCTGCCGTTCCGCGACCGCTGGTTTGGGCACAGCCAGTCCAAGGAGTCCAAGCTCGCGCAGGAGGCGATGCGCGACGAGGTGGGGGCGGCGCAGGTGCTCACCGCCATCCCGGAGTCCGAGCGCTACAAGCGGGCGGTGGCGAGCGGCGAGGCGCTCGGCGAGTCCCTCGAGTACCCTTTCGAGGACCTCATCGCGCGCCTGGGGCTGGGGGGAGCGGCGTGAGCAGCGCCCTCGACCAGATTCGCCACCGCGCGCGCAGCCGGGTGCCGCCCCGCCCCGACCCGCTCGGCGCGGCGGGGGGGGAGGTGGCGCCCGTGCGCCTGGTGTCGCTCGCGGCGATTCGGGCGCGCGCCGCCGACTCGCGCCCCGTGCACGAGGCGCACGCCCGCGCCCTCGAGGAGTCCATCGAGGCGGTGGGGCTCATCGCCCCCCTCACCCTCGACGCGCAGCTCACGCTCCTCGCCGGCGCCCACCGCCTGAGCGCCCTCCGCGCCCTCGCCGCGCGCCTGCCCGAGCGCTTTGAGGCGCTCTTCCCCGGCGGCCTTGTCCCCGCCCGCGTCATGCCCCTCGACGCCGCCGCCGACCCCCTGAGCGCCGTGCGCGTGGAGGTGGAGGAGAACGAGCAGCGCCTCGACTACTCCGCCGAGGAGGTGCGCCGCGTGGCGCGCGACCTGCTGGCGCGAGGCTTTACGCTCTCGCAGGGCCGCCCGCGCCCCGGCGAGCGCCCCCTGCTCCCCGCCCTCGAGGTCGTGTTTGGGAAGAGCCGCGCGACGCTCAAGCGCTACCTCGCGGGGCTCAAGGCGGGGGGGGCGGCGGGGGGGGCGGCGGGGGGCGCGGTGGGGGGCTCGGCGGGGGGCGCGGCGGAGGCGCGGCGCAGAATCTCGCGGGCGGGCGCGCAGCTCGCACGCCCGCGCGCCCTGCTCGACGCCGCCCTCTCCTCCTCCGCTGAGGGCGGCGAGGGCCTCAGCGCGCACCTCACCCCCGAGGAGCGCGCCGCCGTGGAGCGGGCGCGCGCGGCGCTCGGGGAGGCGGCGCGCCTGCTGAGCGCGCTCGGCGGCGAGGGGGGGCGCGAGGGGGGGCGCGAGGGGGAGTCCAAGCCCTAGCCCAAGCCAGCGCTTGGGCGCGCGCCTCTAACCCTCCAGCCAAAAGCCAAAGGTGAGCGTCTCCTCCACCCGCTCCCCCGGCGCCCCCCCCGGGCACGAGAGCGCCACGGGCAGCTCCCAGTAGCCGGGCATGATCAGGTCAA
>VGTA01000372.1 GCA_016874875.1 Deltaproteobacteria bacterium
CCCTCGGCGCCGTGGCGCGCGGTGGACGACAGAGCGCGCGCGAAAGCGTCGCGGCTCTCCTCTAGGGCCGCCCGCTGCCCCTCATCGCTCCAATAGAGGACGGAGCGGTACTGCGTGCCCACGTCGTTGCCCTGGCGCATCCCCTGCGTGGGGTCGTGATTCTCCCAAAAGCGCCGCAGGAGCTCCTCGAGGCGCGCCTGGGCGGGGTCAAACCACACCTCCACCACCTCCGCGTGCCCCGTCCGCCCGCCGCAGACCTCCTCATAGGTGGGGTTGGGCGTGCGCCCCCCGGCGTAGCCCACCGCCGTCGCCGCCACCCCCGGCGCGCGCCAGAAGAGGCGCTCGGCGCCCCAAAAGCACCCCATGCCGCACAGCAGCCGCGCGAGGCGCTCGGGGTGCGGGCCCACCACAGGGCGCCCCGTGAGCGGGTTGAGGGCGCTCGGCGACAAGATGGGCGCGGCGCGCCCGGGGAGCGCCTCGGCGGCGCTCGGCAGCGTGAGCGGGCGCGAGGGGGGGAGCGTGAACATGCACAAGAACATAGCGCGGACTCCGTGGCGAGCGCGGCGTATTTTTTACTTGGAGGGGCGTTGAGGGTTGCGCGCGTCGCGCCGAGAGAGTATAGTGCCCGCCGCCCCAATATCCACCACCCACTCCCTGCTCGCCACCGGGGCGACACACAGGCGGGCTGCTCAACTCAGAGGGAGACTCAATGTCTACCAGCAAGCACAGGCACTACGAGGTCATCTACCTCGCGCAGCACAAGTCCTCCGAAGAGGGCCGCGCCGCCCTCGCCGAGCGCCTCAAGAACACCGTCGAGGGCACCTTCGGCGGCGAGCTCGTGAAGGCCGAGAGCTGGGGCGACCGCCGCCTCGCCTACGAGATCAAGATCGGCGCCGAGCGCCACACCAAGGCCCACTACGAGTACCTCGTCGTCAAGGGCCCCGCCAACATGACCCACGAGCTCGAGCGCATCCTGCGCCTCAACGAGCTCTGTATCCGTTTCCTCACGATCAAGCTGGACGCCTATGACGCCAGCGTGGTGGTCAACGTCCCCACCGACATCATGGAGGCCTAAGAGATGAACGCCCGCACCCGCCTCCGTCGCCGCAGCAGCGGCAGCAGCCGCCGCAAGGTCGACCGCTTCCAGGCCGACAAGACCCTCGTGATCGACTACAAGGACCCCAGCGTCCTCAAGTACTTCATCACCGAGCGCGGCAAGATCGTGCCCCGCCGCGTCAGCGGCCTCTGCGCCAAGAACCAGCGCAAGATCACGCAGGCCATCAAGCGCGCGCGCATGATCGCGCTGATGCCCTTCACCACCATCAACAGCAACATCAACTGAGCTGAGGGAGAGCGACCATGCAGGTTATCCTGAAGGAAGACGTCCGCCACGTGGGTGACATCGGCGATGTCGTCAACGTGAAGCCTGGCTTCGCCCGCAACTTCCTCTTCCCCCGCGGCCTCGCGATTCCCGCCCAGGCGGGCCAGCTCCGCCGCGTGGAGCACGAGAAGCGCCTCATCGAGGTCCGCCTCGAGAAGAGCCGCGCCACCGCCAAGGCCCTCGCCGACAAGTTCAACGGCTTCGCGCTGATCGTCAAGAAGCAGGCCGGTGAGGGCGACCGCCTCTTCGGCTCCGTCACCACCATGGAGATGGAGACCCTGCTCACCGGCAAGGGCTTCCCCATCGAGCGCCGCCAGATCACCATCGAGGAGCCCATCAAGACCCTCGGCAAGCACCAGGCCAAGCTCCGCCTTCACCGCGACGTGGTGGTGACGCTCAACGTTGAGGTCATGCGCGAGGAGTGAGGGGCGCGGGCGGGCTGGGCGCGCTGGGCGCGCCGGGCGGGCTGGGCGCGGGAGGCGCAGGGGGCGCGGGGGGCGGGCCAGGCTCGGCCGATCCGACGTAGGCGGCACACGAGCGCGCCCCCCTCGCGTGTTCTGCGTTGCGCGCGCACGCGCGAGGACGCGAGAGGAAGAATCCAGATGGCAGCAGAGCTCTCCACCCCCGAGCACCTACGGGCCACTCACGCCGAGCGCGCAGTGATCAGCTGCATCCTCGTCGATGGCGCCGCGGTGGACATCATCTCCTCGATCATCGAGCCAGAGGATTTCCACGACCTGCGGCACCAGTACATCTACCAGGCCCTCCTGAGCGCCCACAAGCAGGGCCTCGGGCTCAACGTGATCAGCGCCATCGAGCTCCTTAAGCGCGAGGGGCTGCTCGAGGAGGTGGGGGGCGAGTCCTACCTCTACGAGCTGAGCGTGGAGCTCGCCTCCGCCTTCCTCGCCGAGCAGTACGCGCAGGTGGTCTACCGCGCGGCGGAGGTGCGGCGCCTGCTGACGGTGTGCGCGCAGATCATCGAGAAGGGGCAGCGCGGCACCTTTGAGCACCCCGATGACCTCTTTGAGGAGGCGCAGCAGAAGATCTTTCAGCTCGGCAGCAAGAAGTCTCGCCAAGATTTTATGCGCTTTGATGACGCCCTGCAGGAGTCGCTGCGGAAGATTCAGCTCGCCTTCAGCAGCGGCTCGCGCGTGACGGGGACCGCGACGGGCTACACCGGCCTGGACCACAAGACGGCGGGGTTTCAGCCCGGCGACCTGATCATCCTCGCCGCCCGCCCCGCGATGGGCAAGACGGCGCTGGCGCTTAACATGGGCTTCAACGCCTCCTATAACCCGCAAGACCCGCGCACGGTGCTGATCTTTAGCCTCGAGATGCCCACGGTGCAGCTGACCACGCGCGTCCTGTCGAGCGAGGCGCTGGTGCACAGCGAGAGCATGAAGAGCGGGCAGCTAGAGCCCCACGAGATCGACCGCCTGATCAGCACGGTGGAGCGGGTGAAGGGGGCGCACATCTTTATTGATGACACGGCGGGGCTCTCGATCACCGAGTGCCGCGCCAAGTGCCGCCGCATCGCCAGCCAGGCGCTCGATGGGCGCATCCCCCCCATCGGCATGGTGATCATCGACTACCTGCAGCTGATGAAGGGCACGGGCGGCAACCGCGAGCAGGAGATCAGCGACATCAGCCGCAGCCTCAAGAGTCTCGCCAAGGAGCTCAAGGCGCCCGTGGTGGCGCTCTCGCAGCTCAACCGTGGGGTGGAGAGCCGCCCCAACAAGCGCCCGCTGCTCTCGGACCTGCGCGAATCAGGCGCCATTGAGCAGGACGCGGATATGATCTTGTTTGTGTATCGCGATGAGTACTATAACCCCGAATCCGAAGACAAGGGCATCGCGGAGCTGATCATCGCCAAGCACCGCTCCGGCGGCCTCGGCACCATCAAGCTGCAGTTCGTGGGCGCGCACACCCGCTTCAATAACCTAGAGCTTGAGGCGGAGGACGGCTACTAGCGCGCCCAAGACGCCCAAGACGCCTGCGAGGGGCCGCACCATGAGCGCGCGCGACACCATTGAGCTCATCCGCGTCCAGGTGACGCGGGCGCCCCCCTTGTTCACGCTGGCCTTGGCGCTCACCTTGCTCTTCACCTTCCTGCCCTTCTACGCCACGGGGCGCGTGGGGCAGGCGACGCTCGACTGGGGGGCGTCTTACCTGTCGCTGCTCAACGGCGAGGGGTGGCGGCTGGTCACGAGCGTCTTTATTCACCTCAGCCTCACGCACCTCGCGGTCAACGCCCTCGGGCTGGTGGTGGTGGGGACGGAGGTGGAGCGCCAGGTGGGCGGCGGGGGGCTGCTGAGTCTGGCGCTCTCCTCCTCGGTGCTCGGCGGCCTCGCCGCGCTCTGGTGGCGCGACTTTTCGCTCAGCAGCGGGGCGTCGCTGATGGTGTATGGGCTCTCCGGGGCGGCGCTGTCCTTTTATGTGTGGGCGGGGCGCGCGGGGCGGGAGGAGCGGCGGTGGCGCGCGCTCCTCGCCGCGCTCTGGCTGGCTTATGGGCTCGTGACGGGCTACCGGACGCCAGGGGTGGACTACGTGGGGCACACGGCGGGGCTGCTGTCGGGCTTCGCGCTCGGCGGGCTCTTGCGCGTCACCTCGGGGGGGGCGCGGCGCGCCACGCTCCGGGTGTTCTTGGCGCGGGTGCTGCTGGTGGCGCTCGCGGCGGGGGCGTGGTGGGCGTTTGGCGCGCTCCGCCCCCTGACGCCGGGCCTCGGCGGCTATGTGGCGTGGCTGGCGCCGCGCGACCAGGCGTGGGCGGGGCGCCTCCGGGCGCGACATGCGCTGAGCTTGAGCGAGTGGCGTGACGTGTGGGCGGGGGGGCTCGGCGGTGAGCTCAGCGCGGCGCGCGAGCGCCTGGCGGGGGCGCGGCGGGCGGCGGGGGGCGGGGGGGACGGCGCGCTGCGCTATGCGCGCGCGCTCGAGCGCTACCTCAGCCTGCTCATCGCCGGGGGAGAGGCGAGCGTCGCCGCCCCGCCGCCGCCCCTCGCAGCGCCTGTGGCGCACCTGCTCGCGCACCTCAGGAGGGCGGAGGGGGAGCTCGCCTTCGCCCTCAGCGACCTCTATCGCGCGCGCCTGCAGGGGGGCGGGGGGCTCGAGGGGCTCTGGGGGGCGGGGCCTGAGGTGCTGGCGCTCGCGCGCGAGGCCGTGGGCGGTGCGCTCCCCCTGAGCGGCGAGCTGTCGCTGGCCCTCCTCGCCGAGCGCCTCCTCGCGGCGCCGCGCGGGAGTCTTG
>VGTA01000373.1 GCA_016874875.1 Deltaproteobacteria bacterium
CCCGCCCCGCCGCCCGCCGCCCCCGCCCCCGCCCTCGCCGCCGGCGCCGGCGCCGCGAAGTAGGGCGCCACCATCAGCGGCACGCTCACCGCCGCGATCAGCAGCGCGGCGTCGGCGTAGCCCCACTCCTCCACCAGCCACGGCGTGACCACGAACCCCACTGCGGTGGCGAGCAGCACGCCCACGCCGAGGAGGGTGGAGAGGAGCTGGCTCTCGCGCGCGCTCCGCGCGTAGTCCCCCGAGAGACTCCAGTAGGGGATCGCGTAGACGGTGTAGCCCACAAAGAACACGAACATGCCCCCCAGGAGCAGCCCCCAGCGCGCCGCCTCGCTGAGGGCGGGGGTGGGGGCGAAGCAGAGGGCGAGGCCGAGGGCGGGGAGGGGGGCGGCGATCCACAAGAGCGCGCGTCGCTCGCGCCCGCGCGCCACCCAGGCGTCCGAGAGCGCGCCGGCGATGGGGTCGGTGACGCCGTCAAAGACGCGGAAGGCGAGCAGGGCGGCGCCCACCGCCGCCGCCGAGAAGAGGGTGAGGGTGAGGGCGCCCGCCGCCCCCCCGTCAGGCGCGGGGAGCGGCTGGCTTGAGTAGCTGAGGATCCACTGAAAGAAGAACCGCGCGAGCAGCATGACGCCGAGCTGCCCGCAGAGGAAGAGGATGTAGCGCAGGATGTTCATGGGGTGTCTTTGCCGCGTGCGTGTGGTAGCGTCTGCGGACGCGCCTCGGCGCGAGGGGGCGCGGGGCGCGCGCAGGCGAGTGAGCCTAGCCACACATCGCGCGCCAGCACAACCCGCGCCCGCGCCCTCGCCCCCCTGCCCTCCCCCCCCGAGCCCCCGAGGCGCCCCGAGACCCCCCGTGAGCACCGCCCTCCCCCCCCTCCCCGACCTCATCGCCGCCGCGCGCGCGTGGGCGGACGCCGACCCCGACCCCTTCACCCGCGCCGCCGCCCTCCTGCTCGCCGAGCAAGGCGACGAGGCGGCGCTGCGCGAGCGCTTTGGCGCCCGCCTCCGCTTTGGGACCGCCGGCCTCCGCGGCCCCCTCGGCCCGGGCCCCAACGCCATGAACCGCGCCCTCGTGCGGCGCGTGAGCCTCGGCCTCGGCCTGCACCTCCGCGCGCAGGGCCACGGTGAGGGCGCGCGCGTGGCGGTGGGCTTTGACGCCCGGTTCGCCTCCCCGCAGCTCGCCGAGGAGTGCGCGCGCGCCCTCGGCGGCCTCGGCTTTGAGGTGCACCTCGCGCCCTCCTACTGCCCCACGCCGCTCCTCGCCTTCGCCGTCTTGCGCCTCGGGGCGGTGGCGGGGGCGATGGTGACGGCGAGCCACAACCCCCCGCAGGACAACGGCTTTAAGGTGTACTGGGGGGACGGCGCGCAGGTGGTGCCGCCCCACGACGACGCCATCAGCGCCGCCGCCGACGCCCTCGGCGACCCGCGCGCCTACCCGCGCCCGGAGCTCGAGGAGCTGATGGCCGCCGGGCGGGTGGTGCCCATGAGCGAGGAGGTGGGCGACGCCTACGAGCGCGCCCTCCTCACCCGCCGCCTCGGCGCGCCCGCCCTCGCCGCCCCGCTCCGCGTGGCCTACACGGCGATGCACGGCGTGGGCGCCGCCTGGTTTCGGCGCCTGATGCCCAAGGCGGGCTTCGTGGACCTCGTGGAGGTGGCCGAGCAGGTGGAGCCCGACCCGCGCTTCCCCACGGTAGCGTTCCCCAACCCCGAGGAGCCCGGCGCCCTCGACCTCGCGCGCGCCACGGCGGCGCGCGCCGGCGCGCACATCCTCCTCGCCCACGACCCCGACGCCGACCGCCTCGCCGTGGTGGCGCGCGACGCCGCGGGCGCCTACCGCGCCTTCACCGGCGACCAGGTGGGCGCCCTCGTGGCCCACGAGCTCTTTGAGGTGGTGGGCGCGCGCCCCGAGGACCTCGTCGCCACCTCTATCGTCTCGTCGAGTCTGGTGCCGTCTATGGCGCGCGCGCGCGGCTGCGCCTGCGCCGAGACGCTCACGGGCTTCAAGTGGATCGCCCACGCCGCCCTCGCCCACCAGGCGCGCGCGGGGGAGGCGGGCGGGCGCTTCCTCTTTGGCTACGAGGAGGCGATCGGCTACTCGGTGGGCGACCTCGTGCGCGACAAGGACGGCGTGTCGGCGGCGCTCTGTGTGGCCGACATGGCCGCGCGCGCCCTCGCCGAGGGCAAGACGCTGTGGGACCGCCTCGACGAGGTGTACGCGCGCTACGGCCTGTACCTGAGCGGGCAGGTGAGCCGCGCCCGCCCCGGCGCGGCGGGCCAAGCGGAGATCGCGGGGTGGATGCGCGCCCTGCGCGCCGCGCCCCCCACGTCGCTCGCGGGCCGCGCGGTGGAGGAGATCACCGACTTCGCGCGGCTCCCCGCCCCCCTCACCGGGGACGTGGTGCGCCTGCGCCTCGCCGGCGGCGCGCGCGTGCTCGTGCGCCCCTCGGGGACCGAGCCCAAGATCAAGCTCTACGTGGAGGTCCGCGCTGAGGTGGGCGCCGGCGGCGTGCCCGCCGCGGCGGAGGAGGCGCGCGCCGCCCTCGACGCTCTCAAGGACGCCGCCGCCGCCGCCCTCCTGGGCGGCTGAGGCCCCGCGCCCTCGCGCTCGCCCTCTAGCGGTCGCCCTCTCGCGCTCTCGCCCTCTCGCCCTCTCGTCCTCTCGTCCTCTCGCGCTCTCGCCCTCTCGCGCTCGCCCTCACGCCCTCAAGAGGTCTTATGCAGCCCGCGTCCCACACGCCCTCGTCCCCGCCGCGCCCCTCCGCCGCGCCTCTCCCCCCGAGCCGTCCCCGGCGCGCCGCCCTCAGCGCCCCGCCGCGCGCCGCCCGCGGACCGCACCTCGGGGCGCTCCTCGGGGCGCTCCTCGGGGCGCTCCTCGGGGAGCTCCTCGGGGCCCTGCCGAGCGGGCGCGTGGGCGCGCGGGAGGCGCGGGCGCAGGCGGCGCCCCCCGACCGGGCGGCGTGGCGCGAGTGGCTCCGAGGGGAGGTCAAGGACCTCCCCTGCGCGCGGCGCGAGGGGGGCGCGCAGTGCGTGTGGCCTTCGCTGCTCGAGCTCTCGCTGGTGGAGGGCGGCATGGAGTTCTCGCTGCGCGCCCGCCTCGACCGCGAGGACGTGGTGGGGCTGCCGTTCGCGGAGGGGGCGTGGCCGCGGGCGGTGCGCGCCGCGTCGCCCCTCGCCGTGATCGAGCTCCCCGAGGGCCCCGCCGTCCGCCTGCCCGCCGGCGAGCACGTGGTGCGAGGGACGCTGCGGTGGGCGGCGCGCCCCGACCTCGTGCAGGTGCCCCCCTCGGTGGCGCTCACCCGCCTCGTGGACTCGACGCGGGGCGCGCGGGGGGGGGGCGCAGGGGTGGGTGGAGCGCGACGCCTCGGGCGCCCTGTGGCTGCAGCGCGGCGAGCAGGGGGGCGCGGGGGAGGGCGCGCCGGGGGAGGCGCCGGGGGACGGGCGGGGCGACGCCGCCCTCCGCGACGCCCTCCGGGTGGAGGTCTATCGCGCCTTTTATGATGAGTCGCCGATGCGCGTGGAGACGCACGTGCGCCTCAACGTCTCGGGGCTGCCGCGCGAGGTCACCCTCACCGGCCTCGAGCTCCCCGGCGCCACCCTCGTGCGCGTGGACAGCCCCCTCAAGGTGGACATCTCGGAGGCGGGCGCGCGCCTCTACCTCAAGCCCGGCACCCACGAGCTGTGCCTCAAGGCGCTCCTCACCGCCCCCGCCGCCGCCCTCGCTGTCCCATCGGTCGCCGGCGGGGAGGTGGCGCCGCAGGAGGTGTGGGTGTGGTACGCGCGCGAGGGCATCCGCAGCGTCAACCTCAGCGGCCTCGACGCCATCGACCCCGAGCAGACCACGCTGCCCGCCGCGCTCCGCGACGGCACCTACACGCTGCTGGCCAGCCCCGCGCAGACGCTCTTGATCGAGGAGCTCAAGCGCGGGGTGAGCGAGCCGCCCGCCGACCGCCTCAGCCTCCAGCGCGACCTGTGGCTCGACCTCGACGGCGAGGGCTACGTGAGCCGCGACGTGCTCACCGGGGAGCTCAACCGCAGCACCCGCCTCAACTACACCGCCGCTGGCCTCCTCGGGCGCGCGGAGCTCACGGGCGCCGCCGCCGCCCCGCTCCTGATCACCCGCGACCCCTCCTCGGGCCTCGAGGGCGTGGAGGTGCGCACTCGCGACCTGTCGCTTGAGGCGCACACCCGCGCCCTCGAAGGCCGCGCTGACCTCCTCGCCGTGGGCTGGGCGCACGAGGTGCGCGACCTCACCGTCCGCCTCAGCCTCCCCCCCGGCTGGCGCCTCCTCAACGCCGAGGGCCCCACCGCCGCCGAGGGGGCGTGGCTGCAGTCGTGGCAGACCATCGACTTCTTCTTTATCCTGCTCGTGGTGGTGGCGATGGGGCGCCTGATCGGCTGGCCCACCGCCGCCCTCGCCGGCGTGATGCTCACCCTCTACCACGGCGAGGACGACGCTCCCCGCTGGGCCTGGGTCCACCTGCTCGCCGCCACCGCGCTGCTGCGCGTGCTGCCCCGCGGCCTCCCCCGCGCCGCCACCCTCGCCTACGGCGGCGCGGCGACGCTCACGCTGCTCGTGGCGCTGCTCGATGCCGCCCACTCCGACGCGCGCCTCGCCCTGCACCCGCA
>VGTA01000374.1 GCA_016874875.1 Deltaproteobacteria bacterium
CGGAGTGGTGCGCGTATGAGGCGTCGCTGGGCGGGAGCGAGGCGGCGTGCCTCGACCGCGTGGGGCGCAGCGGGCTGACGCGGGCGTGGGGGGATCACTGCCTTCAGAACCACATCGAGGCGTGGGAGTCTCCTCGGAATGAGCACTTTCGGGCGCGGGCGTATCGGTATCAGCGGTCGGTGCGCGGGTCCTGCCCGCGGGCGGGGGCGTGCTCGGGGGCGCAGGTGCTGGCGGCGCTGCGGGGGGCGATGTAGGGGCTAACGCGACCCGCACCGAAACACCCGCACGCACTCCGGCGGCAGCGTCACCCGAGGCGGCGGGGCGCCATCAGCGCCCAGCGTGAACGGGGCGCGGGCGGGGTCAGCGGTGTCGAGGCAGAGGCGCCAGCCCTCCCCGCCCACGGGGGGCAGGGCGCACTCGAGGGGGACGGGGGCGGCGTTCATGCCCACCCAGAGGCGCTCGCGGTGGTCGGAGAGGACGAAGCAGAGGTCGCGCCCCTCGCCGGCGAACCAGGCGTCGCCGGTGAGCTCGTCGCCGCGCGGCGTGAGCCACACGAGGTCGCGGAGGGCGGCGCGGGGGCGGGGCTCGCCGCGGAGCCACTCGTCGCGGTGGAGCGCCTTGCTGCTCGCCCGCAGCGCGCTCAGCCTCCTCACGAACCCCAAGAGCCCCTCGTCCTCCTCCTCGGCGCCCTCCCAGCGCGTCCAGCTCAGGGGGGAGTCTTGGCAGTAGGCGTTGTTGTTGCCGCGCTGCGTGCGCCCGAGCTCGTCGCCGCCGAGGAGCATCGGCGTGCCGCGGCTCAGGAACAGCGTGGCGAGCAGGTTGCGCTGGTGGCGGCGGCGGGCGGCGCAGAGGAGGGGGTTGGGGGTCTCGCCCTCCACGCCGTGGTTGCGCGCGAGGTTATCGGCGTGCCCGTCGCGGTTCCCCTCGCCGTTGTCCTCGTTGTGGCGCTCCTCGTAGGTGACGAGGTCGTGCAGCGTGAGGCCGTCGTGGCTGCACACGTAGTTGACGGACGCGGTGGGCGAGCGCCCGCGGTGGCGGAACAGGTGGGAGGAGCCCGCCACCCGCTTGGCCAGCTCCGCGCGCAGCCCCCGCTCGCCGCGCCAGAAGCGCCGGGCGGCGTCGCGGAAGGTGTCGTTCCACTCCAGCCACCCCGGCAGGTACTCGCCGAGCCGGTAGCCGCCCGGCCCGAGGTCCCACGGCTCGGCGATGAGGCGCACCTGCGAGAGCGCGGGGTCCTGCAGGGCGGCGGCGAACACCCCGCCGCTCAGGTCGAGCTCGCCGCGCCCGCGCCCGAGGGAGGTGGCGAGGTCGAAGCGGAAGCCGTCGGCGCCCACCTCCACCCAGTAGCGCAGGCTGTCGAGGATGAGCTGCGAGACGCGCGGGTGCGTGGCGTTGAGGCTGTTGCCGCAGCCCGAGTCGTCGATGTAGTAGCGCGGCTCGCGGGGGTCGAGGCGGTAGTAGACGGCGTTGTCGAGGCCGCGGAAGCTGAGGGTGGGGCCGCGGTGGTCGCCCTCGCAGGTGTGGTTGTACACCACGTCCATGAGCACCTCGAGCCCCTCGGCGTGGAGCTGCGCGAAGGCGGACTGCACCTCGGCGAGCCCGCTCCCCCACGCGCCGGCCTCGCTGAGGTACTCGGGGTGAGGGGCAAAGAAGCAGAGCGGCTGGTAGCCCCAGTAGTTCCGCAGCCCCGCGTCCACGAGGCGGCGGTCGTGGGCGAACGCCTGCACGGGGAGCAGCTCCACGCTCGTGACGCCGAGCCCCTTGAGGTGGTCGATCACGGGGCGGGCGGCGAGGCCCGAGAAGCGCCCGCGCGCCTCGGGGCGCACGCCGGGGTGCAGCTGCGTGAGCCCCTTGAGGTGCGCCTCGTAGATGAGCACCCGCTCCGGCGGCGGCGCCGGGCGGCGGTCGCGCTCGCGGGGGAAGGCGCTCGCCGTCACCACGCCCTTGGGCACGAAAGGGGCGCTGTCGCGGGCGTCGAAGCTGAGGTCGCTCTCCCCCACCGTGTAGCCAAAGAGCGCGTCGTCCCACACCAGCGCCCCGCGCAGGAGGCGCGCGTAGGGGTCGATCAGCAGCTTGTGGGGGTTAAAGCGGTGGCCCTGCTCTGGGCGGTAGGGGCCGTGGGCGCGGAGCCCGTAGCAGAGGCCGGGGAGGGCGCCGGGGAGGTAGCCGTGGAAGACGCCGTTGGTCTTGCGCGGCAGCGGCAGGCGGGCGAGCTCGTGGGCGCCGTCCTCGGAGAACAGGCACACCTCCACGCGCTCGGCGTGGAGCGAGAAGACGGCGAAATTGACCCCCCGCCCGTCCCAGTGGGCGCCGAGGGGGGCGGGGCGGCCGCGGGCGAGGCGGCCGCGGAGGTCGAGGGCGCGCGCGTCGGAGAGCGTCACGGCGCGCCCCCCGCGCCCCCCGCGCGGCGGCGGAGCAGGAGGGCGCCGAGGGGGGGGAGGTCCACGCAGAGCGCGGCGGGGCGCCCCTGCCAGGGGAGGGCGGGGTCGGGGAGGAGGCGCTGCCCCGCGCGCGGCCCCACGCCGCCGCCGCCGAGGGCGCGGTCGTCGCTGTTGAGGACGCACTCGTAGGGGTCCGCCGCCGCCCCGACGAGCTCCCCGAGGCGGGGGACGGGGGTGCAGTTGAGGAGCACCACCACCTCGTCGTCGCCGGCGCGGCGCACATACGAGAGCACGGAGCGGTCCGCGTCGTCGGCGAGGAGCCAGGCGAAACCGTCGGGCTCGTGGTCGCGGGCGTGGAGGGCGGGGGCGTGGCGGTAGAGGCGGTTGAGCGCCGCGAGGAGCGCCGCCACGCCCGCCCGCCGCCCCTCGGGGTCGCCCTCCAAGAGCCCCCAGTCGAGGGCGCGCGCGTGGCTCCACTCGCGCTCCTGCGCCAGCTCGGCGCCCATAAAGAGGAGCTTCTGGCCGGGGTGGGTCCACATGAAGCAGAGGTAGAGGCGCAGGTGCGCGAACCGCTGCCACTCGTCGCCGGGCATCTTGCCCAAGAGCGACCCCTTGCCGTGGACCACCTCGTCGTGGCTGACGGGCAGGATAAACCGCTCGGAGTAGGCGTACGCGAGTCCAAAGGTGAGCAGGTGGTGGTGGTGCTTGCGGTGGACGGGGTCGAGCGAGAAGTAGCGGAGGGTGTCGTTCATCCAGCCCATGTTCCACTTGCGCCCAAAGCCGAGCCCGCCCGCATAGGTGGGCGCCGACACGCCGGGCCACGCGGTGGACTCCTCGGCGATCATGACGCAGCCGGGGTGGTGGAGGTAGGCGAGCTCGTTGAGGCGCTTGAGGAACGCCACCGCCTCGAGGTGCTCGCGCCCGCCGTGGGCGTTGGGCGCCCACGCGCCCGGGGCGCGGCTGTAGTCCAAGTAGAGCATGGACGCCACGGCGTCCACGCGGAGGCCGTCGAAATGGAACGAATCGAGCCAGAAGAGGGCGCTCGAGATGAGGAAGTCACGCACCTCCGCCCGCCCGTAGTCGTAGATGGCGGTGCCCCAGTCGGGGTGAAAGCCGCGCTGCGGGTCGGGGTGCTCGTAGAGGGGCGCGCCGTCGAAGCGGGCGAGGCCGTGGTCATCGAGGGGGAAGTGCGCCGGCACCCAGTCGAGGAGCACGCCGAGCCCCGCCTGGTGGCAGGCGTCCACGAGGGCGCGGAGGTCATCGGGGGCGCCGTAGCGGCAGGTGGGGGCGAAGAGTCCGAGGGTCTGGTAGCCCCAGGAGCCCTCAAAGGGGTGCTCGGTGATGGGCATGAGCTCGATGTGCGTGAAGCCGAGCGCGAGCACATAGGGAATCAGCACCTCCGCGAGCTCGCGGTAGCTCAAGGGGCGCCCGTCGGGGTGACGGCGCCAAGAGCCCGCGTGGAGCTCATAGATCGACATCGGCGCGCCGAGCGCGTGCCGCGCCCCCCGCCCCGCCATCCACGCCGCGTCGCCCCAGGCGTGCGCGGGGCGCGCCGTGACGACAGAGGCGCGCGCGGGGGCGAGCTCCGCCGAGAACGCCACCGGGTCCGCGCGCCACGGGAGCGCCTCGCCGTGGGGACCCGTGAGGGCGTATTGGTACAGGTCGCCGACGCGCGCGGCGGGCGCCACCCCCGCCCACACGCCCGCCTCGGGGTCGAGGGTGAGGGGGGTGGCGGCGGGGTCCCAGCCGTTAAAGCTCCCCACGACGGCGACGCGGCTCGCGCGGGGCGCCCAGAGGCCGAAGCGGACGCCTGTGGTGCTTGTTGGGGTGTGCGCGATGGGGAGCGGGTGCGCGCCGAGGTGGTGGTGGAGCTGGTAGAGGGGGGGGGTCATGTGGGCTCCTGCGCGGGCGCGATCGCGTCGCGCAGCGGCTCGTGGGGGCGGTAGCTTGGAGCGGTCAGCATGGCATCTCGCGCGCTCAAAGATCAATATTGTGGCTTCGCTCTTTTGAGATCATCGCTGCGATCAATAAATACATCATCTTCTTCAATACTCATGAAGATCACTCTTGGTTTATTGCTAAATATTATTGTCAATCATTCAGTCTGAGATCGATTTTTTGGTTATTTTTTATCTAAAATATCAATAGATATGGGTATTAATACTAGTCTTGCTAACGATTTTGAAAAGAAACATAAAACAAAAATGAAATAAATAAAAATATTAAAAGAAAGTA
>VGTA01000375.1 GCA_016874875.1 Deltaproteobacteria bacterium
GGGTGGTGGTGGTGGGGGCGTTAGGGGTGCCAGCCTCTTATTAAGTACACGCCCTGCCTAGGTTATTCATGAAACGCCCTCCCGAGAAAAACCGGCGCCCCCCCCTCCGGAAATCGCACCCGCGGCAAGCTCACCCCGCGAGCGATCGCCGCTCGAAATCGCACCGACGCCTCCAAGAAGGCCTCCTTAAAATCACGATAAGCCCTCATATACTCCACAAATCGCCGAGGGCAGCGCGCGCGGCACAGCGGCCTAGGCCTACGGCGAGGCGGCTCGCGACGCACAAAGACCTCCAGCTGACACACCGCCTCCGCCCCCATGCACTCCCCGCGCCCCCGCCCCTGCGCCGCCTCCTCCGCGAACACCTCCACCACCTCACCCACCGCCCGCGCAGCCCACTCTGCGCAGCGCGCCCCGAACTCCTCCTCCGTCCAAGACGCCCAGAGCCGAGGTCGAGAGAGCGCCACCTCCACCTCGATCATAAAATCGAGCTCAGTGAGGTGACGGCGGCTCTGGGTCTGCTGCGCGTTATAGAGGCCAGTGCGGTCCAACCACCGCCCCGCCACGCGCGCCCCGCCGCACAGCTGCGCCCACGCGTGGAGGCCGGGCCACTCGCGAGGATGTGCTACGAATCCCTCCTTCACCGAGTTCTTAAAGATGTACTCATAGGCGCCGATGAGCGCCTCCTCATCGGCGAGCTCGTGGCTGTGATATCGCCCCTCCCACAGGTGATCACGCCACTTCTGGGCCCTGCAGAGCTCGCGCGCGATGTTGGAGTTCACGTGGCACATAAACCGCGCCTTGGCGTGTGCGCTCTGGCTGCCGAGGAGCAGGTGGATGTGGTTGGGCATCACGACATAGCTGTAGAGCTCTACTTCGCCGCGATGACGCTCTAGCGCGCGCCCAAGGCAGCCGGCGATGAGGTCGTTGAGCTCTGGGCTGGGGGTGAGGAAGCTGTAGCCTTGTGTGCAGCGGGTGGTGGCGAGGTGGTAACCCCAGGGGGCGGACTGATAGCGCAGGTGGCGGGGCATGCCGAACTCCGGCGAGTTTCGAGTGAGCGTGGTGAGCGCTCCCCCTTCGCCGTTTTTCGAGGAGTGTTTCCCGATTTTTAAAGCGAGCCCATCAATAAAATAAATCTATGTTTATCGGTACATATGAAGAGGCTGGCACCTAAATCCCCCCCTCCCGCCCCTCCCTCACATACATCGCGCTGTTCTTCTCATTCTCCCGACACTCCACCGAGTACACAAACACCCTCCCCCCCGTCAGCGCCCGCACCATCACATCCACCTCATCAAACACATACTTCGCCGTCCCCTCCATCCCCACATCCGGCAAGACCGTCAGCTTACAAGCCCCCCGCGCCTCCAGCGCCCGAAACTCCGGCAACAGCGGATCCATCGCATCCAACAACAGCGTATGATCAAAGCGCTCCTCAAGCCACCGCTGAATCGTCTTCAGCCCCCCAAAATCCATCACAAACCCCGTCAGCGGCGTCCGCTCCGCGCACTCAAACCACACCTCAAAGCTGCGGCTATACCCATGCACCCACGCGCAGCGCCCCTCATGCGCATACCTGCGATGCGCGCACGGGAACCCGATAAAGCGCTTACTGCTCCGAAACATCCGCCCTCCTCCCCACATACCGCGCCGGGTCCGCCACCCCGTTCTGCGCAAACCCGCGCAACCGAAGCGCACACGCCTCACACTCCCCACAGGCCTCCCCCGCGGCGGACGGGTCATAACACGTCACCGTCAGCCCATAATCCACCCCCAAGCGCAGCCCCTCCGCCACGATCTCCGCCTTCGACATTGAGAGCAGCGGAGTATGAACGCGCACTCGGCGGCCCTCCACCCCCGCCCGCGTCGCCAGATTCGCCATCGCCTCATAAGCCGCTACGAACTCAGGGCGACAGTCGGGATACCCGCTATAATCCACCGCATTGACCCCGATAAAGATATCCTGCGCCTCGAGCACCTCCGCCCACGCCAGCGCGAACGACAAGAAGATCGTGTTCCGCGCCGGCACATAGGTCACAGGAATCCCCCCCGCCGCCTCCTCCGACGACCGCGCCTTAGGGACCGACACGCTCGAATCCGTGAGCGCCGACCCCCCGAACACGCGCAGGTCGATCTCCGCCTCCACATGCCGCGCCACCCCCTGCCGCGCCGCCACCCTACGCGCCGCCTCGAGCTCCGCCGCGTGACGCTGCCCATAGCGGAACGTGAGCGCATACGGCACAAAGCCGCGCTCCCGCGCGATCGCCAGCACCGTCGACGAATCGAGCCCACCGCTCAACAAGACCACCGCCGGGCGCCCCTGCGCGCCCACAGACACATCGCTCATCGCGCCGCTCCTCTCTAGAATCTAGACACCACGCCACACCGCGGCTCCATACCACCGCGGGCGCACAAAAATCAACGCCCCGCGCCACCGCCCGCGCCGCGCCGCTCGCGCCCTCGGGAAAGAAATTGCACCGCCCCGCCCCGCGCGCGCTTCTCGCTTTGCAAAGCGCCGCGAGTCCACTATCCTCGCCCGCGTCACACACAAGGAGCCCCGTCCACATGCGCGTCAGCCCCCTCTCAGCCCTCGTGAGTCTCATCGCCGCGGCGCAACTCGGCTGCTACAACACCTACACCGTCAGCATGGAAGAGCTCAAGAAAGTGCAGGAGAGCGACGGCGCGACCTTCAAGTCGATCGAGACGGAGGGCGGCCGCCAGGTCGCCATCACCGAAAACTCCCGCGTCGGGGTGACCACCACCGACGGCGCCTACTACCCCATCTCGCCCTTCAACTTCACCCTCAGCGAGCTGCAGCTGGTCGCCCCCGACGAGGACCTCCTCCTCGCCCGCCCCCAGATTCAGCAGGCGAGCATCAAGCTCATCGACCCCACCATGACCACCGCCCTCGTCGGCGGCGTGGCGGCGGCGCTCATCGGCGGACTCGTGTACATCATGCGGAATCCGAGCAAGTGTGACCCCGCCCAGAACCCGTTCTGCGCGCCGCAGTGAGCGCGCGCCCGCGCTGAGCGCCGCCCTGAGCGCCGCCCTGAGCGCCGCCCTGAGCGCCTGCGCGGACCGCGCCCCCGTCATCGTCGAGGCGCGCGTCGCCCCCGCCGCCGCCGCCCTCGGCGACGTGCCCCTCGGCGCGCTCTTGCGCGCGGAGGGGGGCGACGGCGCGCTCAGCGCCACCCTCACCCTCTCCCTGAGCCCAGAGCCCCTCGCCGGCGCCCTCGATGCCCGCTGCCCGCCCGCGCGCGGGGCCGCCGACGCGTGCGCGCGCTTCGCCCTCACCGCTAGGCGCCTCGGCGCGGAGCCGGGGGCGCCGTGGGAGTTTGAGGGCGCGCCGGCGTTCGGGGCGCTGGTGGGGGGCGACGCGCTCTTCTATCGCTTTGAGGTGCGCGACGCGGACGGGGACGCCGCGCGCTTCCCGGCGAGCGGGGCGGGGCGGCTGGCGGTGGGCTCGCTCCTCGCGCCCCTCGCCCTCGAGCAGGTCACGCCGCCCCGGGGCGCCCCGGGGCGGGCGACGCGCCTGCTCGTCAAGGGCCAGGGCTTTACCCGCGCTCAGCCCCTCGCGCTGTGGCTCGGCGACGCCCCGCTCGAGGACGTGCGCGTGGAGTCTCCGCGCCTCGCCTCCGCCCTCGCGCCCCCCGGCGCGGCGGGCGCCTGCGCGCCGCTGCGCGCGGAGAGCGCCGGGCGCGCCGCCGTCCTCCCCGAGGCCTACTGCTGGGCGCCCCAGCCCCTCCTCACGCTCTCCCCCCCCGCCGGGCCCGCCGGGGAGGCGCGGCGCGTCCTCGTGGAGCTCCGCGACCTCGCCCTCGACGGGCCCGCGCCCCCGGCGCTCCTCCTTGAGGGCGCTGAGGTGGCGCCGGTGGAGGGGGCGGGGGCGCTCGTGTCGGCGGGTGGGGCGGGGGGGGCGCGCGTGGCGGTGAGCGTGGTCATCCCCGCGGGGGCGGCGGGCCTCGTCCGCGTGGCGGCGCGCGGCGCGGATGGGCAGACGGCGGAGGCGGCCTACGAGCGCGTCGCCCCCCCCGCCCTCACGGCGGTCCGCCCCGCGCGCGGCCCCGACGCCCCCTCCGCCTGGGTCCTCCTCGAGGGCGCCGGCCTCCGCCGCCCCGGCGCGGTCTGGTTTGAGGGGCGCGAGGCGCTCGCCGTGGAGGTCAACGACGCGGGCACCCGCGCCCGCGCCCTCACCCCCCTCCACCCCGGCGGCCTCTCCGCCGTGCGCTACGTGAATCCCGACGGCCAGTGGGCGGAGCTGCCGGGCGCCTATCGCTTCGTGGGGCCGCCGCGCCTCGACGGCGCGGCGCCGGGCGCGGTGGGGCGCTGCGGCGGGGCGGTGGTCACGCTCTCAGGGCGCAACCTCTCCCCCGACATGCAGGTGTGGATCGGCGGGGCGCCCGCTGAGGTCCTCGCGGTGGACGACGACGGCGCGCGCGCCACTGTGCGCGCCCCCGCTGGCCCCCCCGGCCCCGTCGCCGTCGCCGTGATGAGCGCCGACGGCCGCCGCGATGACCGCGCCGACCTCCTCACCTACGTCGTGCAGCCCACCCTCCGCGCCGCCGCCCCCCGCCGCGCCCCCGTGTGGGGCGGCACGCGCCTGCGCG
>VGTA01000376.1 GCA_016874875.1 Deltaproteobacteria bacterium
GGTGGACCCCGCCGACCCCGACCTGCCCATCAACGCGCGCCTGCACGGCGACCACTGCACGCTCAGCCTCGACGCCAGCGGCGACCGCCTCCACCGGCGCGGCTATCGTGAGGAGGGGGGCGCGGCGCCCCTCAAGGAGACGCTCGCCGCGCTCCTCACCCACATGGTCGGCTGGCGCCCCGAGGAGCCGCTCGTCGACCTCTGCTGCGGCTCAGGCACCATCGTGATCGAGGCAGCGGCGCGCCTCGGGCGCGTGCCGCCCAACCTCCGCCGCGCCGAGGAGGGGCGCCTCGCCTTCACCCGCTGGCGCTCGCACACCCCCGACCGCTTCGCCGGCTGGCTCGCCCGCGCCCCCCGCCCCGCCCCCGACCCCAGCGCCGCCCCGCGCGTGTGGGGCAGCGACCTCAGCCGCCGGCAGGTGGACCGCGCCCGCCTCAACGCCGAGCGCGCGGGGGTGGCGCCGCTGTGCGAGTGGCGCGTGGGCGACCTGCGCGCGGTGGCGGCGGAGGCGGCGGCGTGGGCGCGCCCGCTGGTGGAGGCGCGCGGGCCGCTCGCGGAGGGCGCGCGCGCCGGACTCCTGCTCATGAATCCGCCCTACGGCGAGCGCCTCGAGGTGCGCGAGGGGCTGGTGAGCTTCTACCGCGACCTCGGCGCCGCCCTCAAGGAGCACTTCGCGGGGTTTGAGGCGTGGCTGATCGTGGAGGAGGACTCGCCGTGGCGCGAGATCGGGCTCAAGCCCTCGTCGCGCACCCCTGTGCGCAACGGCGCGCTGCGCTGCCTGCTCGTGAGCTTCCCGCTCAGAGCGCGCGAGGCGCGGGCGGGCGAGCGGGCGGGCGAGCGGGCGGGCGAGGAGGGCTGAGGTGCGCGGCGCGCGCTGGCTCCTCTTACCGCTGCTCTCCCTCGGCGCGTGGGGGGCGGGGGCGTGGCAGAGGGCGCGCGCGCCCACCCCCGAGGACTGGCGGGCGGCGGTGGAGGCGCTGCGCCCCCTCCTCGCCCCCGGCGACGCGGTGACCTGGCTGCCGGAGTGGGCGGGGGAGGGGCGCGTGGCCCTGCGCGCCCTCGGCGCCACCCCTGAGGAGCGCGCGCGGCGCGTGTGGTACGCCCCCCACGAGGGCGAGCTCGACCTCGGGCGCGCGCGGCGCGTGTGGGTGATCGGGGCGTTCGGGCGCAGCGGGCGCGACCTCGCCGGCGAGGGCCCCCGCCGCGCCGACGGGCTTGAGCCGCGCCAGCCCCTCCGCGTGGGCGCGCGCCTAGACCTCGGGCGGCTCGACCTCACCGCCCTCGACGTGGGCGGGGCGCGGGTGGCGGCGGGGCTCTATGAGGACCTCAGCGACCCGGCGCGGGTGGAGGTGTGGCGCGAGGGGAGGGGCGCGGCGCGCCGCTGCGCGCTGTGGGGGCTCGGCGGGTGGCACTGCGCCGCGCGGGGGCTTGACGCGGCGGGGGAGGCGCGCGCGCAGGAGGCGCTCGACCGCTGCCTCGCCCGCCCCCGCGCCGAGCGCCTGCGCGCCCGCTCTAGGCGCCCCGAGCTCTACACCCTCGACCGCCGCCGCCACCTCCCCTACGTGGACTGCGGGCTGCCCCCCGCCGAGCACGTGAGCCGCGACGTCCGCGTGATCGGCGGCGACCCCCGCCGCTGCGTGTGGGCGCACCCGGCGCGGGGGGAGGAGGTGGTGGTGCGCTGGCGCCCGAGGGTCGGCGGCGGCGCAGGCGCGGGCGGGGCGCTCCCCGCGGGCGCCGCCCTCTGGCTGCGCTGGGGCTGGGAAGACCTCGCCGCCGACCCGCCCTACCGCGCGAGCGGCGCGCGCCCCCTCCGCGTGACTCTGGCGCCCCTCAGCGCCCCGCCCAGCCGCCCCTCGCCCATCTGGGAGGCTGCCCGCCTCGCGCCCGCCGCCGCCTGGCGGGGGGCGGAGGTGCCGCTCGACGCGCTCGCCCCCGAGGCGCGCGCCGCCCTCGCGCGCGGCGTGGAGCTGCGCGTGTCGGCGCCTGAGGGCGCGGCGGACGCGCACCTGTGCGTGGACCTCACGCTGCGCGCCCCGGAGTCCGCGCCGGGCCCCTCGCGCGCCCCCTGAATCTGTGCTATAGACCCCCCTCCGAGGGCCCAGCCGCGCCCCCACAGATCGACCCAGTCCGCGCCGAGCGCAGAGGCACACCCACGATGACCCAGTGGACCCACCAGCTGATCCGCCGCACCTACCTCGACTATTTCGCTCAGAGCGACAAGCTCCCCCACCGCGAGCTGCCCGGCTCGCCGATTATCCCGCGCGATGACCCCACGCTGCTATTCTGCAACGCGGGCATGAATCAGTTCAAGAGCGCGCTGCTCGGCGAGGAGAAGCGCGAGTACAGCCGCGCCGCCACCGTGCAGCCCTGCGTGCGCGCCGGCGGCAAGCACAACGACCTCGACAACGTGGGCAAGAACGGCCGCCACCTCACCTGGTTCGAGATGTTGGGCAACTGGAGCTTTGGGGACTACGGCAAGCGCGACACGATTCACATGGCCTGGGACCTCTCCATCAACGTCTTTAAGCTCGACCGCGCCCGCGTCTACGTGTCGGTCTACAAGGACGACGACGAGAGCTACGCCATCTGGCGCGACGAGATCGGCGTGGAGGAGAGCCACATCTACCGCTTTGGGGACGTGGAGCGCGGCGACGAGGAGAACTTTTGGTCGATGGGCCCCACGGGGCCCTGTGGGCCCTGCACGGAGCTGTTCTTTGACCTCGGACCCGAGGTGGGCACGGGCCCCGAGCACGTGATGGGCGGGGCGGGCGACCGCTACCTCGAGTTCTGGAACAACGTGTTTATGCAGTACAACCGCCTAGAGGACGGCAGCCTCACGCCGCTGCCCGCGCTCTCGGTGGACACGGGCATGGGGCTCGAGCGCATCGTGATGCTCCTGCAGGGCAAGACGAGCGTCTTTGAGACGGACCTGTTTCAGCCGCTCATCCAGTTCACCGCCGCCCTCGCCGGCGCCGACCCCAAGCACCCCGAGCGCAAGATCGACCTGCAGGTCATCGCCGACCACATCCGCACCCTCACCTTCGTGATCAGCGAGGGCGGACAGTTCGCCAACGAGGGGCGCGGCTACGTCCTGCGCCGCATCCTCCGCCGCGCGGTGCGCCACGGGCGCCGCCTCGGCTTCAACGAGCCCTTCCTGTGGCGCGTGGCGCCGGAGGTGGCGCGCGCCTTTGAGGGGGTCTACGAGCTGCCGGCGCACATCATCGAGAACACCTGCGCCACGCTCCGCGAGGAGGAGGCGCGCTTCTTCCGCACCATCGACCGCGGCATGGGGCGCATCCACGCGCTGATGGACGCGCACGCGGCGGAGGGGCGCGCGCGGCTGTCGGGCAAGGAGGCGTTTGAGCTCTACGACACCTACGGCTTCCCGGTGGACCTCACCGAGATCGAGGCGGCGGAGCGCGGCTTCACCGTGGACGCGGCGGGCTTTGAGCAGGAGATGGAGGCGCAGCGCGAGCGCTCTCGGCAGTCGGCCAAGTTCTACGACGGCGGCGAGGGGGAGTGGGTGGTGGTGCGCGAGGGCGGCGGCGCGGGCTTCGCCGGCTACGGGCTCTCGGGGCTCACGGCGGGGGTGATGCGCTATCGCCAGGACGGGGAGCGGGTGGAGCTGGTGCTCACGGAGACGCCCTTCTACGCCGAGAGCGGCGGCGAGGTGGCGGACCGCGGGGCGCTGGCGGTGGCGGACGGGCCGCGGATTCACGTCACCGACGTGCAGAAGATCAACGGCGTCGTGCACCACTACGGTGCCTGCCGCGAGCCGCTCGCCCTCACCGCCGAGAGCGCGCTGCGCGCGGAGGTGGACGTGGAGTACCGCGCGCAGAAGACGCTGCACCACAGCGCCACGCACCTGATGCACGCGGCGCTCAAGGCGGTGGTGGGGGCGCACGTGGAGCAGAAGGGGTCGGTGGTGGAGCGCGACCGCCTCCGCTTCGACTTCAGCCACGGCGCGCCGCTCACGCAGGAGCAGCTCACGGCGGTGGAGGCGTGGGTGAACGAGCGCGTGCGCCGCAACGAGGAGGTGGTGATCCGCGAGGGCGTGTCGCTCGCCGAGGCGCGCGCGGAGGGGGCGATGGCGCTCTTTGGCGAGAAGTACGGCGACGCCGTCCGCACGATTCGCGCCGGCGCGGACTCCTATGAGCTGTGCGGCGGGAACCACGTGGGGCGCACAGGCGACATCGGCGCGTTCGTGATCACGGGCGAGGGCGGGGTTGCGGCGGGGGTGCGGCGCGTGGAGGCCGCCGTGGGGCACGCGGCGGAGGCGCTGATTCACGCGGAGCGCGCGTCGCTGCGCGAGGCGTGCGCGGCGCTCAAGACGGACCGCGCGCGCCTCGTGGAGCGCGTGGCGGCGCTGCAGGAGGAGCTGCGCCAGGCCAAGAAGGCGCTCGAGAAGGCGCGCCGGGGCGGGGGCGGGGTGGACCTCGAGGCGCTGTGGGCGTCGGCGGTGGCGGTGGGGGGGGCGCCGTTCGTGGCGGCGGTGGTGGAGGCGGGGACGCGCGAGGAGCTCGCGGCGCTGCTCGACGCGCTCCGCGAGCGCCGCCCGGGGGGCGTGTTCCTGCTCGGGGCGGTGGAGGCGGA
>VGTA01000377.1 GCA_016874875.1 Deltaproteobacteria bacterium
CGATCACCTCCCCCCCCCCCCTCACCCCCGCGCCGCCCGCTCCGCCGCCTTAAGCGCCCGCGTCAGCACCCGGTCTAGAGACTGCGCGAACGCCTGACGCTGCTTCTCCCCAAAGGGCGGCGGCCCCCCCGTCACCACGCCCATATCGCGCGCCTCCGTCAAAAAATCCCGCACCGAGAGGCGCTCAGCGATGTTGTCGGCGTTGAGCTCGCGCCCGTGAGGCGTGATCACGTGCACCCCCAACGGCACGAGGCGCGCGGCGAGGGGGATGTCCTGCGTCACCACCACGTCATTGAGCTGCGCCCGCGACGCGATCAGGTCATCCGCCGCGTCCGCCCCGCGCCCCACCTGCGAGGCGCGCAGGTAAGGCGAATCGGGCAGGCTCACCGACGAGTTCGCCACGAAATGCGCCAGCACCCGCCGGCGCTCCGCGGCGCGCGCGAGGAGGTCGCGGAGGGCGCGCGGGCAGGCGTCGGCGTCCACCCAGAGCGTGACGGCCACCTCAGCCCCCCACCCGCGCCCGCCCCACCGCCACCCCGCAGCGGGGGTGACGCGCCGTCACCACCACCTCGTCCCCGGGCGCCGCGCGCACCACCCAGGCGCGCGAGAGGCGGTCGGGGGTGCCCTCCGCGAGCGCCCCGCCGCTGTGGGTGAACGCCGCGCGCCCGGCGAGCTGCCCAGCGCGCGACAGCGCCTCCCCCTCCACCACCTCCACGCCTGAGAGCTCGAGCGTGATGGGCAGCACCAGGCCGCGGTCGCGCGCCCACTGCGTCACCTCCGTGCCCAGCCACCCCACGTTCGCCACCCCCGCCCGCACCCGCCACAGCCCCCCGCCCAGCTCGTCCACCCACACCCCCTTCACCTCCAAGCGCGGCGAGGCGAGCGCCTGATAGATGGCCACGTCCGCGTGGGGCGCCACCTCCTCCTTGAGCACGCACGCCGGCGCGTTGACCCACACCCGAAACGCGTCCACCCCCCCCAGCTCCACGGGCCCCAGCTGCGGGTGCGCAAAGGGGCGCCACGGCACATAGCCGTCCACGCCGCGCGCGTCACACCAGCGACACATCGCGAGGTGCTGCTCCGGCGTGGGGCCCATGTACCACAGGTCCTGAGTGGAGTGGACCCCCGTCACGCGATAGATGGCGTCCCAGAACTCTGTGGTCCACGCATACACCCCCAGGTGCTCATACGCCCAGTCGTCCGCCACGCCGCCCATCGGCTTGGCGGGGTCCCAGGTCACGCTCTCAAACACAGAGTACACGGGGTAGGTCGTGAGGGGCGTGAAGTGCGCGCCGAAGGAGGCGAACACCTTAAGGTCCACCGGGGGCAGCGTGGAGTCGGGGGCGCTGCTGCTCGGCCGCAGCAGCATGCCGCCGGAGGTGTGAAAGGCGTTGTAGCCGCACACGTTCGGGCGCGCGCAGATGGCGCGCACCAGCGCGTCCACCTCCGGCTCCGACAGCGGGTGGTCCCCCGCGCCGGGAATGGCGCGCGACCAGCCCACGGGGAAGTTGCGGTTGAGGTCGAGGCCCGCCGGGTCGCGCGGCGCCGGCACGGTGAAGCCGTCATAGGCCTCAACGAGCCCCTCCGTGAACACCCGATACCGGCGCGCCCCCTCCGGCGCGCCGAGCGGCCCCACGGGCGTCAGCACGCGCGGCTCCTCGGGGTGCTCCACCCACGCGCCGTCGGGGTCGGGCACGCGCATCTGCAGTACGCGGCCGTCCCCGTCCACGTCCTCGGGGTGCAGCCCGGGCCAGCGATGCCCGCTAGGCCACGGCCAGGGGCGCACGCTCGAGCGGTGGTGGCGAGGGCGACTCCCCAGCGCGGCCTCCACGCCGTCCGGATTCACGCGCGGCGCCACATAGAACGTCCTCGTCCGCAGCGCCTCCGTGGCCACCGGCTCCCCGGCGGCGTGCCGCGTGACGAGGGCGTGAATCAGGTAGAGCGCCGCCACCCCCCCCGTCACCTCCGTGGCGTGGATGTTGGCGTCCACCCAGTGCGCGGGCTTGGCGTCGTGCGGGCCTGTCTGCGCGTCGGTGAGCGTGGCGAGGAGCAGCGCGCGCCCCTCGTGAGAGCGCCCGTAGGCGCTCACGGTGAGCAGGCGCGGGTGCGCCGCGGCGAGCGCGTGAAGCCAGGCGGCCAGCTCGTCATAGCGCAGGAAGGAGCGGAAGTCATAGCTGAGGATCGACACGGAGCGCCTCTCTTGTCTCTTGCGCCTCGGGCGGCGCGTGCTCGACGCGCTATGCTCGACGCGCTGTGTGCACACGTTTTGTACCACATCCCCTCACGCGCGCGCCACCCCCCGCTCCCCCACACACAAGAGCCCCTCCGCCACCAGGAGCGCGTCCACGCTCCACAGCCACACCTCGCGCCCCTCGCGGCGCGTCTCGACGCGCCGCCACCAGGCGCGGGGCAGGGCGCGCAGCCCCCAGCGCGCCCCGCAGAGCGCCCCGCAGAGCCCCGCCGCCTCCTCGCCGCCCGCCCTGCGCGCCGCGCTCAACGCGCCCGCCAGCGCCTCCTCGCCGGGCGCGCCCCCCGCTGCTAAGAGCGGGCGCGCGGCGCGCGCGGCGGCGCGCAGGGCCTCGTCGCGCGCGTCGAGGGCGGCGTCGAGGGCGGCGTCGAGGGCGGCGTCGGGGGCGCTGGGGACCTCGCGCCCGCCGCCGCCCACGAGGAGCCCCACGAGCCGCGCGCACGCCGCCGCCGCCTCCCCCCGCGCCGCGTCGCCCCCCGCGCCCTCCGCGTCGAGGCGCGCCCACGCCGCCGCCGCCTCCACGCCACCGCTCGCGCCCCACACCCCGAGGACCGCGGCCCGCCCGAGGAGATTCACCGCCGGCGTGAGCCCCAGCGCCTTAAGGCGGCGAGACAGCTCCGCGGCGCCCCTCGGCTCATAGCCCTCCTCCGCCACCACGCAGCGCCCCAGCGCCGCCGCCGCCGCCGCCGCCCCCTGCGGGGCGCACGCGAGGAGCCCCACCACGGCGCCCTGCGCGCGCGGGAGGAGGGCGCGACTCTGGCGCGCGCGCAGCTCGCGGCGGGGCTTGAGCAGACCGTAGGGGGGAGTGCCCCGCTCCTTGGGGTCATCAAAGAGGGCGCGCCACCGCACGCGCGAGACGGCGGCGGCGTGGCGGGCGTCGCCCCCGAAGAGGTGCTCGCCGGGGCTGCGGGCGCGCCCCTCGCCCACGCAGTAGGGGTACACCTCCCCCCCCGCGATATAGAGCGCGCGCCCCACCCCCCGCAAGAGCGCGTCCGCCGCCGCCACGTCCCAGTCCCCCGCCCCCACCAGCGACACCCCCACGTCCACATCCCCCGCCGCCGCGAGGGCGACGCGGTACGCCACCGAGGGGCGGGGCAAGAAGCGCCCGCTCGGCGAGAGGCGCTGTTGAGCGAAGGGGAGCGTGTCGGCGAGCTGCGAGACGCTCAGGAGCGCGTCCTGCAGCGCCTCGGGGGCGGTGGGGGGCGCCACGGGCACGCCATTGCGCGTGAAGGGCCCAAAGAGCGTCGGCTCTCCCCCGAGCAGCAGGTCGCCCTCGTCGTCGGGGTAGGCAAAGGCGTACACGGCGCCAAAGATGGGGCGGCGGCGATACATGAGTCCCAGCGACACGGCGCTGCCGCGGTGGCCCTTGATGTAGGAGCTGGTGCCGTCGTTGGGGTCGATCAGCCACCACAGCCCCTCCTCCTCGCCCTCGCCGCGCAGGTCGCGGTCTCGCCCCTCGAGCTCCTCGCCGATCACCCCGTGCGACGGAAAGGCGCGCTCGAGGTGGTCGCGAATCAGCCCCTCCGCCTCCTCGTCCGCCAGCGCCTTGCTCGCGCTCGAGAAGCGGGGCCCCGCGGGGCGGTAGAGCTCTTCGCGCAGGAGCGCCCCCGCCGCGCGGCACGCCTCCTCCGCCACGGCGCGGATGCGCGCGCAGAGGTCCGCAGACAGCGCGGGGAGCGCGGGGAGCGCGGGGAGCGCGGGGAGCGCGGGGAGGCGGTCGTCGCCCCCGCGCCCCTCCCTCGCCGGCCGCGACAGCGCCGCGAGGCCGGGGCAGCGCTCCGCGAACCCCATCAAGGCTGCCCCGCGACCCAGGCGCGGATCGCCTGGCGAAATGCCTCAACCTGCTCGGGAGTCTTGTTGAGCGGGATGTGGTCGAACTGCCCCTCCAAAAAGCCGATGAGCGCGCTGTCGTCCACGCTCAGGTGGTTGACCAGCGGCGCGAGGAGGTGCAGGTCGCTCGGCCCCTGCGGCTCCGCCTGCACGCAGAAGCCATCGCGCGCGAGGCCCGCGGCGCTGTGGCAGCCGCCGCACATCTGCCGCACTGGCGTCTGGGCCTGCGCCCTGTAGCGCTCGAGGTCAAGGCGCTTGGCGCCCTGATAGCCGCCGTGCCCGTCGAGCGCCGCCCACGACAAGACGCGCTCGTAGCTCAGGCGCGCGGCGCTCGGCGGCGGGGCGGCGGGGTCGAGGGGGAGGGTGAGCGGGGCGGGCACCTCGGCGTCGAGCGGCGAGAGGCAGCTCGGCGTGGGGAGGGCGGCGGGCTGGTAGATCACCGGGTGAGGGGTGCCCTGCGTCTTTGGGAGCGACGCGCTCATCCCCTGCTCTCGCTTGAGCGCCTTATCGAGG
>VGTA01000378.1 GCA_016874875.1 Deltaproteobacteria bacterium
CGGCGTCGGGCGCGGCGTCGGGCGCGGCGTCGGGCGCGGCGTCGGGCGCGGCGTCGGGCGCGGCGTCGGGCGCGGCGTCGGGGAGCGCGGCGTCCGGGGGCGACGAGTCTCGGGCGCCGCCCGCCGCGCCGCGGGGGTCGTCCGCGTCGCACGCCGCGGTGGAGAGCGCCGGCGCGAGCGAGAGGGCGAGGGCGAGGGCGAGGCGGCGGCGGGGGCGGCGTGTCACGGTGGGTCTCCTCGGGGGGCGTCCTCTCAGGGGGCGTCCTGTGCGCTCGTGGGGGATTATGCTATAGCGGAGCGGCGGCGCAGCGTCTAGAGGACTAGAGCGCCGCGGGGGAGATGGGGGAGGAGGTTGCGCCCGCGCGACAAACGCTCTATTTTACCCTGTACCGCAGCGTGGTCCCCCGCAGAGGGGCACGGCAGAGGAGCGGCAGAGGAGCAGCCCCTTGAGCACACCGCAGAGCGCCCCGCTCGCGCAGAGCCCCCCGCCCGCGCCCGTGGTCGTCGGCATCGACCTCGGCACCACCAACTCGTGCGTGGCGGTGATGATCAACGGGCAGGTGGTGGTGATTCCCGACGAGGCGGGGCGGCGCCTGCAGGCGTCGGCGGTGGCGTTCTTGGAGGACGGGACGGTGGTGATCGGCGAGGAGGCCAAGCGCGAGCTCACGCGCGACCCGCGCAACACGGTGTTCTCCGCCAAGCGCTTCTTGGGCTGGCCCTACGACAGCGACGAGGCCAAGCGCCTGCGCGCGCAGCTCCCCTACCGCGTGGTGCGCGGCGAGGACCAGAACGCCATGATCGAGGTGCGGGGCGAGCGGTACGCGCTGCCCGAGATCTCGGCGCTGGTGCTGCACCGCATGCGGGACATCGCGGAGCGCTACCTCGGGCGCGAGGTCACCCGGGCGGTGATCACGGTCCCCGCCAACTTCAACGACAGCCAGCGTCAGATGACCAAGCTCGCCGGCGAGCTCGCCGGGCTCGAGGTGGTGCGCATCCTCAACGAGCCCACCGCCGCCGCCCTCGCCTACGGCTACGGCAAGGGCCTCGACGCCTCCCTCGCCATCTACGACCTCGGCGGCGGCACCTTTGACGTCACGGTGCTGCGCGCCTCGGGCAACATCTTTGAGGTGCTCTCCACCTCGGGCGACACCTACCTCGGCGGCGATGACCTCGACAATCGCCTCACGCGCGTGCTGCTGCTCTATCTGCAGAAGCAGCACCCCTTCAACCTCGACGCGCAGCCCGAGGTGCGCGGGTTCGTCAAGCACATCGCGGAGAACATGAAGAAGGCGCTGAGCACCTACGAGCGCGTGCAGCTGACGGAGCGCGTCAAGCTCGCTGAGTACCCCGAGCCCGTGGAGCTGAGCGTGGCGCTCAGCCGCGACCTCTTCCGGGCGCAGTGCGCCGACATCGTGGAGCGCACCTTCAAGATCTGCGACGAGGCCTTCTCGCGCCTCCCCTTCGCCCCGCGCGACCTCAGCGACGTGATCTTGGTGGGCGGCTCCACGCGCGTGCCGCTGGTGCGCGAGCTCGTGGAGCGCTATTTCGGGCGCCCGCCGCGGGCCGACATCGACCCCGACGAGGTGGTGGCGGTGGGGGCGGCCATTCAGGGCGCCATGCTGTCGGCGCCGTTCTCCGTGGAGCACACCCTGAGCAGCCCGCTGCTGCTCGACGTGACGCCCGCCTCGCTGGGGGTGGTGACGATTCAGGGCATCTGCGAGGTGCTGATTCCCAAGAACACGCCGGTCCCGTGCGAGTGCCGCAAGGTGTTCGCCACCACCTCTGACCAGCAGCGCGAGGTGACGATTCAGGTGCTGCAGGGGGAGAGCCGCGCCGCCGCCGAGAACGTCAAGCTCGGGGAGCTCACGCTCGCGGGGCTGCGCGCGGCGCCGCGCGGCGCGGTGCAGATCGAGGTGACGTTCGAGATCGACACGGACGGGCTGGTCTCGATCCGCGCGCGCGACCTCCACACAGGCGTGGAGCAGGCGTCGAGCGTGAAGGTGTCGGCGGGGTACTCGGAGCGCGAGGTGCGCGCGATGCGCGGGCAGCTGTCGAGTCACGTGCGCGCGGCGGACGTGAGCGTGGTGGGGGGCGACGCATGAGCGCCCACCCCCCCGCGCCCACCCCCGCGCCCCTCATGACCGAGTCCGTGGGGCCCGCCGCGTGGGTGGCGCCCGGCGCGGTGGCGCTCGTGGCGCACCCCCTCGAGGCGCAGCGCGCCGCCCTCGGGCAGCTGCTCGCCACCCTCGGCCTCACCCCCGCCCTCGCGACAGGCGCCGCCGACGCCGCCGCGCGCCTCACGCCCCCCGCGCTCCCGCCCCTCGGCTCGCTGTGGGTGCTCTTTGATGAGGGGGCGCCCACGCTGGCGCTCTGCGAGCGGCTAGCGGCGATTCCGCAGCGCGTCTTTTGGGGGGTGGTGGCGCTCGGGCAGGGCGCCGCCGAGGCGCGCGCGGCGCTCATGGCGGCGGGGGTGGACGCCTACCTCTCGTACCCGTTCGGGCGCGACGACCTCGCGCGCCTCGCCCTCTCCGTGGCGCAGCGCCGCGCCCCGGTGAGCGCCTTTGGCGCCCTGCCCCCGCCGCTCGGGACGGCGGTGGACAAGGCGTGGATGCAGCTCGAGCGCGTGGACTACTACGCGCTCCTCGAGCTGCCGCGCGACGCGAGCGCCGAGCAGCTGCAGCAGCGCTTCCACCAGCGCTCGCTCGTGCTCCACCCCGACCGCCACCGCGCGCTCAAGGCCCCCTTCCCGCACGTCTACGACAAGCTCAACGAGCTCTACAAGCGCCTGCTAGAGGCCTACCGCGTGCTGTCGGACCCGGAGCGGCGGCTGATGTATGACGTGGCGCTGGCGCGCGGGGCGCGCCGGTGGGACGAGCGGGTGGCGCTCGAGCTGCGCGAGCTGTCGGCGCGCGCCACGCGCCCCGAGGGGCGGCGCGCGCTCCTAGAGGCCGAGCGCCTGCGCCGCGAGGGCCGCTGGGGGCAGGCGCGGGCGGCGGTGCGGGCGGCGCTGGCGCTCGAGCCGGGGCGCGCGGAGCTGATCGAGCTCGACGGCTGCTACGAGCGCGTGCTGCGCGTCATCGCCCGCGACCCCTCCTGCGCCGCCGCGGCGGCGGTGGGCGCGCCGTGAGCGCCGCCGCGCCGCCGCTGCCCTTTGAGGCGTCGCGCCTGCCCGCGCACCTCGCGGTGATCATGGACGGCAACGGGCGCTGGGCGGAGGCGCGCGGGCTGCCGCGCGCCGCCGGGCACCGCGCGGGGACGGAGGGGGTGAATCGGGTGGTCCGCTGGTGCCGCGAGTGGGGCCTGCGCCACCTCACCCTCTACGCCTTCAGCGAGCAGAACTGGGGGCGCCCGGAGGAGGAGGTGGGGGCGCTGATGTCGCTCTTGGCGGAGTACGTGCGCGAGCAGCGCGCCGAGATTCTGGCGCGCCGCATCCGCCTGCGCGTGATCGGCGATGACCTCGCGCCCAACGGCGCGGGGCGCCTACCGGGGTGGGTGCGCGCGCCGCTGCGGGCGCTCGTGGAGGAGAGCGCGCGCAACGAGGGCATGACGCTCACCCTCGCCCTCAGCTACGGCGGGCGCGAGGAGCTGGCGCGGGCGGCGCGCCTGCTCGCGGAGGACGTGGCGGCGGGGCGCCTGCGGCCCGAGGAGGTGGGCGAGGGGGCGGTGCGCGCGCGCCTCTACGCCCCCGACCTCCCCGACCCCGACCTGGTGCTCCGGACGAGCGGCGAGCGGCGCCTGAGCAACTTCCTGCTGTGGCAGTCGGCGTACGCGGAGCTGTGCTTCTTGGACTGCGCGTGGCCCGAGCTGACGGCGGAGGAGCTCCTCGCCGCCCTCCAGCAGTTCGCCGCGCGCGAGCGCCGCTTTGGGCTCACGGGGGCGCAGGCGCGCGCCGCGCGCGCCGCGCCCTGAGTCCGCCCGCCCCGATCTAGACCAACGCCCCGCTGGGGCTCACCGCGAGCCCGCCGCGCAGCGCGGGTGAGGAGGAGCTGTGCTCACACGAATCATCTCAGGCGTCGTGATGGGGGCGGGCGCCTTTTGGGTCTTAGTCTACGCGCCCTGGTGGGCGTTCGCGGCGCTGGTGGGGCTGATGGGGTGGGTGGGGTGCGACGAGCACCTCCGCATGGCGCGCCCGGGCGTGGGGGTGGGGGGGCGCGCCGCGCTCGGGGCGCTCACGGCGCTCTTGGCGCTCACCCCCGCCCTCGCGCGCGTCACCGGGGCGCCCTCGGGGGCGCTCGGGGGGGGGCTCTGGGCGCTGGCGTTCGTGGGCGTGGCGCTCGCGCACCTCGCGCGCCCGCTCCCCCTCGAGGGCAGCGCGGGGCGGGTGGCGCTCGACCTCCTCGGCGTCTCCTACCTCGGGCTCACGCTGCCGTCGCTCCTAGAGCTGCGCGCGCTCTCGCTCGGCGCGGGGGGGGAGGCGAGCGCGTGGGGGTGGGTGCTCTTGGCGATGCTGGTGACGTTCGGCGGCGACACGGGGGGCTATTTCGCGGGGCGCGCGCTCGGCGGCAAGCTCACCGGCGGGCGCCGCCTGGCGCCGAGTCTGAGTCCCAAGAAGACCTGGGAGGGGTTCGCCGGGG
>VGTA01000379.1 GCA_016874875.1 Deltaproteobacteria bacterium
CATTTCGGCAAGGGGCAGACGGAGACGGAGGTGACGCTGGAGCCGGGCGAGCACACGCTCACGATGCAGCTCGCCGACGGCGCGCACATCTCCTACGGCGAGTCTCTCAGCGCCACGCTCAAGGTGGTGGTCGCGCAGGGCGAGTGAGGGCAGGGCGCGTGAGGGCAGGGCGCGTGAGGGGCGCTCAAAAAGATAGACCCTCCTGAGCGCAGGGGCGTAGCATGGGGCGCCCGCCGCCTCTCACGCGCGGCGCCCCTCGCAGGCGGCGCCGCGCCCCGCCGCGCCTCGCCGCGCTCACAGGAGACCCCATGCCCCCCACGCCCCCGGCCGCGCGCGCCGGGGGGCGCCGCGCCGCCCTCGCCGCCTCGCCCCTCGCCGCCCTCGCCGCCCTCGCCGCCCTCGCCGCCGGGCCCCTCCTGCGCGGCGCGCCTCGCGCCTCCGCGCAGCTCAAGGTGGCCGCCCCCGACGCGCCGCCCCCCTACCAGCTCACCGCCTCCGACGGGGTGGGGCTGCGCCTCGTAGCGCTCTCCGCCAAGGCGGTCGTGGACGGCCCCCTCGCCTTCACGGAGCTCGAGCTCACCTTCAAGAATCCTCACGACCGCACCATCGAGGGTCGCTTTGAGGTGACCATGCCCGACGGCGCGGCGCTCAGCCGTTTCGCTATGAAGATTCGCGGCGCGTGGATGGAGGGCGAGGTGGTGGAGAAGCAGGCCGCCCGCCGCGCCTACGAGGACGCCCTCCACCGCCGCCAGGACCCCGCGCTCCTTGAGCAGGACGCGGGCAACGAGTTTCGCGCGCGGGTGTTCCCCATCTTGGCCGGCGAGGAGAAGTCGCTCATCATCTCTTGGTCTCAGGAGCTGCGCGAGGCGGGCGAGCGCTACCGCCTCCCCCTCGTGGGGCTGCCGGAGGTCGAGCGCCTTGACCTCACCGCCCTCGTCGCCGCCCGCGAGGGCGGCGGCGTGCAGAGCTCGCTCGGCGGCGAGGCGTCGCGCTTTGAGGTGAGCAAGGTGAGCAAGCGCGCCTTTAAGCCCACCGAGGACTGGGTGCTCAGCGGCGGCGTCACGCCCGCCGCCGAGGGCCTCCGCGCCGACAGCGTGGCGCTCGCCCGCTTCACCCTCCCCGCCGCGGACCTCCCCGCGGAGCCGGCGGAGCGGGTGGTGGTGCTCTTTGACACGTCCGCCTCGCGCCTCCTCGGCTATGAGGGGCGCGTCCGCCGCCTCGGGGAGCTGGTGCGCCGCCTGCCGGAGGTGGGGGCGGCGCGCGTGGACGTCGTCGCCTTTGACCAGGAGGCGCAGGAGGTCTTTAGCGGCGCCCCCGCCGCCTTCGGCGACGCGCAGGAGGCGGCGCTCCTAGCGCGCGAGGCCCTCGGCGCCTCGAGCTTTGAGGTGGCCGCCGACGCCGCCGGCGCCCTCCTGCGCCGTCAGGAGGCCAAGGGCGCCGCGCCGCGCGTGCTCCTGCTGAGCGACGGCGTCTACACCTACGGCCCCGCTGAGGTCCCCGCCCTCCGCGCCCTCGCCTCTGGGCTCGCCGCCCTCGGCGTCTCCCGCGTGGACGCGCTCGTCGACAGCGCCGCGCGCGACCTGCAGGCCCTCGAGGCCATCACCACGGCGCCCGGCCTGCGCCCCGGCAAGGTCTTTACGCAGGCCGTCTCTCTCGACGAGGTCCTCCGCCGCGTGCAGCGCGGCACCTTCGGCGCGCTGCAGGTGCAGGTGCCCGGGGCGGCGTGGGTGTGGCCGGCGGAGCTGCGCGGGCTGCAGCCGGGTGACCAGGCGATGGTGTTCGCCGACCTCAAGCCCGACCTCCCCCTCAGCGTCCGCCTCGAGGGCGCCCGCGTCCCCAGCGGGCTCTCCCTCTCCATCCCCGCCCGCGCCGCCGACAAGCCGCTGCTCGAGCGCGCCTGGGTGCGCGCGCGCATCGATCGCCTGATGGGCATGATGGACAGCCAGGACCCCGACCTCCGCGGCGCCTCCCGCCAGCAGGTCATCACCCTCTCCACGGAGCACCGCGTGCTCTCCCCCTACACCGCCCTCGTGGTCCTCGAGACCGAGGACGACTACCGCCGCTTTGGGATCGCGCGCCGAGCGCTCAGCGACATCCTCGCGGTGGGCGCCAGCGGCCTTGAGCGCCTCGCGCGCCCGCGCCTCACCCCGCCGCCCCCCCCGCCCCCGCCCCCCGCCGCCACCGCCCGGGCGGTCCGCCCCCTCAGCGACTCCCGCGCGCCCTCCAAGACCAAGCCGGCTTCAGCGCCGAGCGCGCGGCTTCATGAGAAGCGCGCCACGTTCGTCGCCGCGCCCGAGGCGGCGCCTGAGGGGGAGCCCGTCGAGAATCGCGAGGCGAGGCTCGAGGAGCCGCGCGATCGCGCGATGCCCAGAGACCTAGACAGCCTCCGCGACGAGGATGCCCAGGGGGCAGCGATGGAGGGCGGCGACGGGGCTGGCGGCTTGGCGCCTGGCGGCGCGGCTAGCGGTGCGTTGATGGGCAGGGTGAATACCTTGATGGCTCCCATCGCGGCCGCGGCGATGGCGCCGCAGAGCGCGCCGAGTCCCGCCCCGAGCGCCGCCCCCGCGCCCATTGAGGCGGACGCCGCCCCCGCCCCCCCGGCGGAGGAGTGGAGAGTGCAGGGAGAGCGCGCGGCCCTTTTGCTCGCGGAGCGCCCCGCCGGCGCGCTCCGGCGCCGCCCGTCACGGCGAGATGCGCTCTCAGCGGAGCCCCGCGTCGCGCCCCTCCGCGCCGCCGTTGACCAGGAGCGCCCGCGCCCCGCGCCGCCCGCGCGCTCGCAGACGCCCGCCCTCGACGGCCCCTTCGCTGAGGTCGCCGCGCTCCTTGAGGGGGGGGACCCCAAGGGCGCCCTCGCCCGCGCCGCGGCGTGGCGCGCGGAGGAGCCGGTGGAGCTGCTGGGGTTCGTGGCGCTCGGGCGGGCGCTGGCCGCCAGCGGGCAGCCCGCCAAGGCGGCGCGCGCCTACGGCAGCGTCATCGATTTCTTCCCCAGCCGCGCCGATATGCGCCGCCTCGCCGGCGAGTGGCTCGAGACGCTCGGCGACGCCGGCCTCGCCCTCGCCGCCGCCACCTACCGCGTGGCCGCCGAGCAGCGCCCCGACCACCCCGCCGTCTATCACCTGCTCGCCATGACGCTCGTCCGCCTCGGGCAGCACGCGGAGGCGCTGGAGGTGGCTCTCAAGGGCATCACCGCGCAGCGCGCCTTTGAGCGTTTCGCGGAGGTGGACAGAATCCTCAAGGAGGACGCGCAGCTGGTGGCGGCGGCGTGGGCGGCGCGGGAGCCCGCGGCGCGGGCGGGGCTGGCGGAGCGCCTGGCGGCGCACGGGCTCGCGATCGACGCGCGCGCCTCGCTGCGCTTTGTGCTCAACTGGGAGACGGACGCCAATGACGTGGATTTCCACATCTATGACCGTGACAAGAATCACGCCTTCTACTCTCAAAAGTCGCTCGCCTCGGGCGGCGAGCTCTACGCCGACATCACCCGCGGCTACGGCCCCGAGTGCTTCACCATCCACGACGCCCGCGCCTTCCCCTACACCCTGCAGGCGCACTACTACAGCCGCGGCCCCATGGGCTACGGCGCCGGTAAGCTGCAGGTGATTCGCCACGACGGCGCGGGGGGGCTCGCCATCGAGGATCGCCCGTTCGTGATCATGCGCGACGGCGCCTACGTGGACCTCGGGGTGGTGGAGGGCGCTGTGGAGGGCGCTGTGGAGGGCGCGCCGGCGGGGGCGCAGGGGCGCCGCGCCCCTACTCCGCCGGGAGCGCCCCAGGCCACTCGCTCAGCGGGCGCACGGCGTAGGTGGGGCGGTCGGCGGGGGGGGCGAGGGTGAGGGGGTCGCTGATGAATCCCTCGTGGAACTCGAGCCCGAGGCGCGCGCCGAGCGCGTAGACGGCGTACCCCGCGCCCGCCGGGTCGTCGGGGTGGCTCGGCGCCCAGCTCCAGCCGACGCCGAGGAGCAGGAGCCCGCGGTCGTCGGGCAGCCACGCCATCAGCGCGTCGAGCTCCTGAGGCGTCACGGCGCCCCAGGGGTTCCCAAAGACCACGGCGTCGAGGTCGGCGAGGGCGGCGGGGGTGAGGGGGGCGGGGAGCGCCTCGAGCTCTACGCCGGCGCGCGAGAGGTCGCGGGTGAGCTGCGCGGAGATGGTGTCCATCCGCAGCCACTCCTCGTGCCCCTCCATCACGCCCACGCGCCGGTAGCCGGGGCCGGCGAGCCACGCCAGCAGGCGCTCGCGCGCCAGCCCCGCCTCGGGGAGCGCGTCGAGGTCAGCGGTGAGCAGCCCCTCGTGCCCCCAGGCCGCCACCCGCCCGCCCGCCTCGGCGGGGGCGGGCCCGGCGTAGCGCCCGAGCCAGCCGGGCACGGGCCGCGGGGCGCGCGGGGGGCGCGGCGCGCCCGTGGTGGCCTCGGCGGAGCCCCACACGATGGGCACGTAGCGCGCGTCCGCCTCCACGTGCCCGCCGTAGAGCGGGATGGGCAGGCGCGAGAGGCCGCGGACCACCTCGTCGCGCGCGCGGCAGGCGTCGCAGCGGGCGGCGTTGGAGGGGGCGGCGGCGTCGGGG
>VGTA01000380.1 GCA_016874875.1 Deltaproteobacteria bacterium
CCCCGCCCACACCGTCGAGCTCGACCTGCGCGAGGGCACTTGGATGAGTCTCACCGTCAGCCCCGACGGGCGCCACATCGCCTTTGACCTGCTCGGCGACCTCTACCGCGTCCCGGTGGAGGGCGGGGAGGCGGAGGCGCTCACCGAGGGGCCCGACTGGGACATGCAGCCCGCCTACTCCCCCGACGGGCGCCACATCGCCTTCACGAGCGACCGCGGGGGCGGCGACAACCTGTGGGCGCTGCCCACGCCCGCCCCCCACGCCCCCCCGAGCGAGCGCGCCCCGCCGCGCCCCCTCACGCGCGAGTCGCGCCGGTTGGTCTCGAGTCCCGCGTGGACACCCGACGGGCGGTTCGTGGCGGGGCGCAAGCACCTCACCGGCGAGCGCAGCCTCGGCGCCGGCGAGATCTGGCTCTACCCGCTCACCCTCAGCGGAGAGGGGGCGCCCGTGGGGGGCGGCGCGCAGATGACCGCCAAGCGCACCTCCCAAAAAGATGAGGGCGAGCCCGCCTTCTCGCCCAGCGGCGAGGTGCTCTACTGGAGTCAGGACGCCACGCCCGGCGACCGCTTTGAGTACAACAAAGACAGCCACGGGCAGATCTACCAGGTCCTCACGCTCGACCGCCGCACCGGCACGGTGTCGCCGCTCACCGGCGGCCCCGGCGGCGCGGCGCGCCCCACGCCCTCCCCTGACGGGCGCCTCCTCGCCTTCGTGCGGCGCCACGAGGGCGCCACGGCGCTGTGGCTGCGCGACCTCGCGAGCGGCGCCGAGCGCCTGCTCGCGCGCGGGCTCGACCGCGACCTGCAGGAGACGTGGGCGATTCACGGCGTGTACCCCTCCATGGCGTGGAGTCCGTTGAGCGACAGGGTGTATTACTGGGCGGGGGGGGCGATTCGCTGGGCGAGCGCCGACGGGGGCGCGGCGGGCGTGGTGCCCTTCCACGTCAAGGCCACGCGCGCCCTCGAGGCGCCCCCGCGCGCGGCGGGCGAGGCGTGGCCCGCGGACCTCACCGCCAAGGCGCTGCGCTGGGTGACGCGCCGCGAGGGCCGCGTGGTCTTTCAGGCGCTGGGGGCGGTCTATGTCGTGGACGTGAGCGCCCCCTCCGCGCCCCCGCACGCGAGCGCCCCGCGGCGCCTCCCCACCCGCCCCGAGGCGCTCGCGCTCTCCCCCCACATCACCCCCGACGGCGCGCGGGCGCTCGTGGTGGAGTGGACCGACGAGGGGCTCGGGCAGGTGGTGAGCGTGCCGCTCTCGGCGCCGGGCGCGGGCGCGGCGGGCGCGGGCGACGCGGGGGAGCGCCGGGCGCTCACCCCCACCCCCGGCCACTACCGCGAGCCGCGCCTCAGCCCCTGCGGCGAGTGGCTGATCTACGAGCGCGTGGGCGCGGGGTGGCTCACCTCGCCGCGCAACGCCACCCAGACGGGGCTGTTCGCGCTGCACCTGCCCACGGGCGAGGAGCACAAGGTCGACCCCGCGCACGGCGACCTCGGCGCGCATTTCGCCGCCGCCGCCCCCGGCGCCGCCGCGCAGGCGCTCTACTTCAACCTCCCCCTCCGCGCCCCCGACGGCGCCCCCGACGACGCCGGGGCGCCCAAGGAGCAGGGGGCGGCGCTGTGGTCCTACGACCTCAGCACCCGCGCCCGGCGCCTGGTGGCGACGGCGCCGGGAGGCTACCACCTCACCCGCAGCCCCGACGGGCGCCTCGTGGCCTTCACCCACGACCACGACCTCTACGTCACCCTCGCCCCCGCGGCGGGGCGCCCGCTGAGGGTGGACCCCAAGGGGAGCGCGCTGACCACCCTCAAGGTGTCGGAGGACTCCGCGTTCTACGCCCACTTCTCGGAGGACGGGCGGGCGCTGCGCTGGAGTCTCGGCGCCACGCTCTACGAGCGCGCGCTCTACGACGCGGGCGGCGCGCTGTCGCCCGAGGCGGCGCCCCGCGCCCTCGCGCTCCGCCTGCCGCTGCCCCCCCCCGGCGGCGCCCACGCCCTCGCGCTGCTCGGGGCGCGGGTGGTGACGATGCGGGGCGACGAGGTGATCGAGGACGGGGCGGTGCTCATCGAGGGGCAGCGAATCACCGCGGTGGGCCCGCGCGCCGCGCTCGAGGCGCAGGTCCCCCCCCACGCCTACCGGCTCCACCTCGCGGGGCATACCCTCACCCCCGGCCTGATCGACGTCCACGCCCACGCCAGCCACGCCGCCTACGGCCTCACCCCGCAGGCGAGCTGGCCGCACCTCGCCGCCCTCGCCTTTGGGGTCACCGCGCTCCACGACCCCTCCCATGACAGCCTGAGCGTCTTCTCCGCCAGCGAGCAGCTGCGCGCGGGAGTCACGCTCGGCCCGCGCCTCTACTCCACCGGCACGATTCTCTACGGCGCCGACGGCGAGGCCCACGCGGCGGTGGAGAGTCTCGACGACGCCCGCCGCCACCTGCGCCGCCTCGCCGCGCTGGGCGCCACCAGCGCCAAGAGCTACAACCAGCCCCGCCGCGACCAGCGCCGCTGGGTGCTCGCGGCGGCGCGCGAGATGGGCATGACGGTGGTCCCCGAGGGCGGCTCGCTCTTCCAGCACAACATGACCCATGTCGTGGACGGCCACAGCGGCGTGGAGCACGCCCTGCCCCTCGCCCGCCTCTACGCCGACGTGCGCGCGCTGTGGGGCGCCACCCCCGTGAGCTACACCCCCACCTTCAACGTGGCCTACGGGGGGCTGTTTGGCGAAAACTACTGGTACCAGGAGTCCCCCGTCTACGCCCACCCCCGCCTGCGCCGCTTCGTGCCCCCGCGCGACCTCGACGCCCGCGCCCGCCGCCCCCTCACCGCCCCCCCCGGCGACTGGAACCACATCCACGCCGCCGAGGCCGCCAAGGGGCTGCGCGACGCCGGCGTCCGCGTGCTGGCGGGCGCCCACGGGCAGCGGGAGGGCCTCGGGATGCACTGGGAGCTGTGGAGCATGGTGCAGGGGGGCTTCACCCCTCACGAGGCCCTCCTCGCCGCCACCCGCCACGGCGCCGAGCACCTCGGGCTGCGCGACCTCGGCGTCGTGGCGCCGGGGGCGATGGCGGACCTGATGGTGGTGGAGGGCGACCCGCTGCGCGATATCCGCCAGAGCGAGCGCGTGGCGTGGGTGGTGCTCGGGGGCGCGCTCTACGTCGCCCCCACCCTCGCCCGCCTCGCCCCCTCCCCTGCCCCCCCCCCGCGCTTATTTTTCGCCACGGACGGCGAGGCCGATGACCCCCCGACGCGCCTGAGCGCCGCGTGTGGGTGCGCGCCCTGAGGGGGAGATTGTGCAGGTGGGGCGTGTGGATACGGGGTGCCTGGCACCTATCTAGGCACCTATCTAGGCACCTATCTAGACACCTAGCTGGGCACCTGCTGACACCTAGCTGAGCACCTAGATTGACCTAGACTCGGAGCCCACAGGAGCCCGCTGCGCTCCTCGCGCGCTCACGGCCGCTCACATTTTTAAAATCCCATAAAAAAACCCCATAAAAAAATAAACTAGTAAGATTAAAATTATAAGTTATTAAAAATAAAGACTTTTTAAAAACAAAAGAAAATAAACAAAAAACTTGAGTCAGTCCGCCATGATCCTCTACAACATCTCCCACAGCCCCGCGGCGAGGGCGGCCCCAGCGCCCGCAGCCCCCTCCCCGCGAGCGACCGCCCAGCGCCCGCCCACAATCCCCCCAGAGCACAGCGAGGACCCCATGAGCAGCCGCCACCCCCACATCCACAGCCGCGCCCTCCCCACCTGCCCCTGCGGCGACAGCTCCTGCCCCAAGCGCCGCCTGATCGAGCGCGAGATCAACCGCCACGGCGCGCAGGTCCGCTACATCGCCCTCATGATCACCCGCGACATGCCCCTCGCCGAAGACCTCACCCAGAACCTCATGGTCAAGCTGCTCGCCAACCCCCACTGCTACCAAGACGAGGGCGTCTTCTTGGCCTTCGCCAAGCGCGTCATCAGCAACACGCACCTCAACTGGATTCGAGACAACAAGCGCCTCTCCTCCTACGACGAGATGGTGAGCGCGGAGCGCGACCCCGACGTGCACCGCGTCTCCATCGAGGACCTCATGGACCTCTCCGAGGAGGACGAGGGCTTTGAGGCGCTCCTCAGCGCCGACCTCATGCAGAAGATGGGCGCCACCCTCCACAGCAAGCCCCTCGACCACGACATCTTCAACCGCCTCTGCGAGGGCCTCGGCGGGGCTGAGATCTCGGCGATGACGGGTATGAACAGCAACACGGTCCACGGCGTCATCCGCCGCGTCCGCCAGGCGCTCTTTCAGGCGTTCCCTCTGGAGCTCGAGGGCGTCGTCGGGGCCCTCCGCAAGCAGCGCGCGGACGGCACAGGGGCCGCGTGAGCCCCGCATGAGCCCCGCGTGAGCCCCGCGTGAGCCCCGCGTGAGCCCCGCGTGATCGGCTTGATCTCAAGGGATAGGCCCATCACTCCTCCGATTAATCTTATAAGATTTTTGTTAAAAAACAAAATAAAAACAAAATCTTAGAATATTTTTTATTAAAAAAAATACCTAAAAAGATCGCTCGG
>VGTA01000381.1 GCA_016874875.1 Deltaproteobacteria bacterium
CGTCTTTGAGGGTCATTAGCTCAATCGGTAGAGCAGCGGACTCTTAATCCGGTGGTTGAAGGTTCGAGTCCTTCATGGCCCACTCCTCTTGAGCGCGCTCTTGGGTCGCTGGCGGTTGATCGCTGGTGTGGTTTCTCGTGTTTTGTGTCTCGTGTTTTGTGTCTCGTGTCTCGTGTCTCTTCTCTCTTAGGGTCATTAGCTCAATCGGTAGAGCAGCGGACTCTTAATCCGGTGGTTGAAGGTTCGAGTCCTTCATGGCCCACTCCTAAGAGCAGAGCACACGTAAGCCTGACGGGCTCTTCACGAGCGCGGGCTCTGAGCGCAGTCGAGCAGGTCAAGCAGGTCAAGCAGTTCAATCAGGTCAAGCAGGTAGAGGGGACGGCGGCGCAACGCGGGTCATTAGCTCAATCGGTAGAGCAGCGGACTCTTAATCCGGTGGTTGAAGGTTCGAGTCCTTCATGGCCCACTCGCGCGTCGCCCCCCTCAGCCTCCTCTCCCTCTGCGCGCTCCTCACATGCGAGGGTGGCGGAATCGGTAGACGCACTGGATTTAGGTTCCAGCGGGGTAACCCGTGGGGGTTCGAGTCCCCCCCTTCGTAGTGTCGCGCTGAGGGCTCTTGACGAGATGTGACGAGATGTGACGAGAGGTGGCCAGAGATGACCAGAGATGAGCGCGTCTGTCACGCGAGAGGATGAGGCGGGCGACACCGCGGCGCGGGCGCAGGCGCGGGGAGGAAGAAGAGGCAGGGCGTAGGGCGCGCGCGCCCTCAAAGCACTTGCGCGCGCGCCTCATTCAAGCTAACTCCCTACACCACCCGCGCGCCCGCCGAGGGCAGCGCGCAGGCGCGCCGCGTCGCTCGGCGGCCTCAAGACATTCAAGACACTCAAGACACTCAAGACACTCAGCGACAGAGAGCAAAAGACACATGCAAGCAGATGTCCACAGCCTAGAGTCCTTCACTCAGCGGATCTCTTTCGCGTTCACAGGCGCTGAGGTCAGCGACGCTTTCGGGCGCGAGCTCGCCAAGCTCGCCAGCCGCGTCAATATCCCCGGCTTCCGCAAGGGCAAGGCGCCCGTGAAGGTCCTCCGTCAGCGCTTTGGGCAGGGCGCCCTCATAGAGGCGCAGCAGGCGCTCGTGCAGCAGGCGTGGACGCACATCCTCAAGGACCTCAAGATGAAGCCCATGAGCAGCCCCGAGCTCGGCGCCCTCGACGCCCTCGCCTCCGAGACGACGGGCCTGTCGTTCTCGTTCTCCTTTGAGGCGCTCCCCCCCTTTGAGCTGCTCGATCCCAAGTCCTTCACCCTGTCGCGGGCGCGCTGGGTGGCGTCGGAGGCGGCGGTGGCGCAGCGCCTCGGCAAGATGTGCGAGCAGGCGGGGGACTGGGGCGCCCTGGAGGGGCGCGTGCAGGCGCAGAAGGGCGACCAGGTGACCTTCTCGCTCAAGGGCGTCGCCGGCGGCGAGCCCATCGCGCTGCTCACGTCGGAGCGCGAGCAGGTGGTCTTGGGCACTCAGGCGATCCTCCCCGTCATCGAGGAGGCCTTCGTGGGCGCCGCGGAGGGCGACGTGGTGCGCGCCTCCTACTCGTTTGATGACGGCCACCCCAACCCCGAGCTCAAGGGCAAGGCGGTGGAGTTTGAGTGCGTGATCCTCGAGCTCAAGCAGCGCGCCCCGCTCAGCCCCGAGGCGCTCGCCGAGAAGGTCAAGGAGGGGAGCGTGGACGCCGTCCGCGCCAAGATCGCCGAGGGGCTCGTGGCGGAGAAGGCGCGCGCGGAGTCGCAGCGCCTCCGCAACGACCTCGCCGCGCAGATGCGCGCGCGCTACGACTTCCCCGTGCCCCCCGTCGTCCTCGCCGAGCAGGCGCGCCACCGCCTCAACAGCGACCACGGCCACGCCCACGACAAGGAGTGCGTGCACTCGCCGGAGGAGGAGGCCAAGGCCCGCGAGGAGGCCGCCGCCGACATCCGCCTCGAGGCGGTGCTCGCGCGCGTGAGTGAGGAGCAGCGCGTGACGGTGAGCGACCGCGAGGTGCAGGACCGCCTCTTTGAGATGGTCCGCACCTCGGGCGAGATGGGCTGGCAGCTGTTCCAGTTCTACAATGAGCCCAAGAATCGCGAGCGCCTGAAGGCGTCTCTGCAAGAAGATAAGATTCTCGACAAGATCATTGAGCTAGCCAGTGTCTCCGAGGTGGAGACGGAGATCGCCCCCCTCGCCGAGGGGGAGTGAGGCGGGCGCGGGGCGCCCCCTCTCTGAGCTCTCCGCAGGACCCCTGGTCCCCTCCCCCACTCACATCTTCACGCCCTGTAAGGAGCGCGCGATGGACTCTCTCTCGATGAACCCCCTCAGCAGCATCATCCCCACCGTGGTGGAGCAGACGCATCGCGGCGAGCGCGGCTGGGATATCTTTAGCCGCCTCCTGAAGGACCGCATCATCTTCTTGGGGACGCAGATCAACGACCAGGTGGCCAACACGATCATCGCGCAGCTGCTCTACCTCGAGAGCGAGGACCACGAGAAGGAGATCTCGCTCTACATCAACTCGCCTGGCGGGGTGATCACGAGCGGGCTGGCCATCTACGACACCATGCAGTACATCCGCGCCCCGGTGAGCACGATCTGCCTAGGGCAGGCGGCGAGCATGGGGGCGTTCCTGCTCTCGAGCGGCGCCAAGGGGCGCCGCTTCGCTCTCCCCAACGCGCGCATCATGGTGCACCAGCCCCTCGGCGGGGCGCAGGGGCAGGCGAGCGACATCCAGATTCAGGCGCAGGAGATCCAGCGCCTCAAGGACAAGCTCAACCACATGCTCGCGGAGCAGACGGGGCAGCCCCTCGACAAGATCGCCCTCGACACCGACCGCGATCGCTACATGACGGCGGAGGACGCCAAGGCGTATGGGCTCATCGATCAGGTGATGTATCCGTCGTGAGGGGCGCGGGCGGCGCGGGGCTGGGGACGTGAGAGGACTGAGGGACGTGAGAGGACTGAGGGCCCCTGAGGGGCCTGAGGGGCGCGGAGCGGTGGGCGGAGTTGCGCTTGACCCTGCGGGCGCGCCGCTCTACTCTCTCGGGCGCGTCGGGCGCGCCGTGGCGCGCGGTGGCGCGCGTCTGTGGCGCGCGTCTGTGGCGCGCGTCTGTGGCGCGCGTCTGTGGCGCGCGTCTGTGGCGCGCGTCTGTGGCGCACGTCCCACAGAGCGCGGCGCGCTTCAGTGTTTAGCCAGTCGCGCGTCGCCGCCGGCGCGCGTTGACCTCGGCGCGCGGCCGTGCGCCTCTTGATGGGAGAGATATGAGCAAGACACCCAACACCCCCCCCCTGCAGTGCGCCTTCTGCCTGCTCGATTTCGCCGACCCGCACCAGCTCGTGCGCGGGGTGAGCCGCGGCGCCTACATCTGCGCGGACTGCGTGACGCGCTGCGGGGAGATCATGGGCCCCTCGTGGGAGGGGCCCGCCCGCGACGCCCCGCCCACCCCCGCCGCCCGCCGCCCCAGCGAGGTGCGGCGCGCCCTCGATGAGCACGTGATCGGTCAGGAGCGCGCCAAGAAGACGCTGGCGGTGGCGGTCTATCACCACTACAAGCGCATCGAGGCGCTCCGCGCGGGGAGGGGCGACGCGGAGGGGGTGGAGCTCAAGAAGAGCAACGTGCTCTTGATCGGGCCCTCGGGGAGCGGCAAGACGCTGCTGGCGCAGACGCTAGCGGAGATGATCGATGTGCCGTTCGCGATCGCCGACGCCACCAACCTCACGGAGGCGGGCTACGTGGGGGATGACGTCGAGAACATCCTGGTCAACCTGCTCCGCGCCGCGGACGGCAAGGCGGAGGTGGCGCAGCACGGGATCGTGTATATCGACGAGATCGACAAGATCTGCCGGAAGGCGGAGAACATGTCGATCACGCGCGACGTGAGCGGCGAGGGGGTGCAGCAGTCGCTGCTCAAGATCATGGAGGGGACGATCGCCAACGTGCCGCCGGGGGGCGGGCGCAAGCACCCTCACCAGGAGTTCGTGCCCGTGGACACCACGCACATCCTCTTTATCTGCGGGGGGGCGTTCACCGACCTCAACCCCATCATCGAGCAGCGCACGTCGAGCGCGGGGATCGGCTTTGGGGCGCAGCGCCTAAAGCGCGCGGAGGTGAGCGCGGATCAGGTGCTGGCGGCGGTGGAGCCGGAGGACCTCATCCGCTATGGCATGATTCCCGAGTTCATCGGGCGCCTGCCCGTGATCGCCACCCTCGAGCAGCCCACGGAGGAGACCCTCGTCACGATCCTCACGGAACCCAAGAGCTCGCTGGTGCGTCAGTATCAAAAGCTGTTCGCCCTCGACGGCGTGTCGCTGTCGTTTGCGCCCGAGGCGCTCCGCGCGGTGGCGCGCGCAGCCCTGGCGCAGCGCACGGGCGCCCGCGGCCTCCGCGCGGTCCTCGAGCGCGTCATGCTCGAGTTCATGTATGAGCTGCCGAGCGACGAGCGCGCGCTCTCGCTTGAGGTGTCGGAGGAGCACGTGCTGGCGCACTTCCCGCAGGGCGCGCGCTCCAGCGTCGCGTAGCCCGCCCTCAGCCC
>VGTA01000382.1 GCA_016874875.1 Deltaproteobacteria bacterium
AGGACCTCGGGGCGGGGGGCTATGTGGGGGTGATGCTCACGGCGCGCGAGGGGCTCGAGGGTGAGCGGCGTGGGGGCGCGGGGGGGGAGCCGGGGAGCTACGGGGCGGGGGTGGACGCGCGCGCCCGCCTCCTCGACGCGCGCCTCGACCTCTCGGGCTTCTATGGGCTCACGCTCAACCCGCTCGCGGCGGGGGCGGTGGCCGCGGGGGGCGCGGCGGGGGTCGAGGCGAGCTGGCGGGACCGGCGCGTGCGCCCGAGTCTGCGGCTCGACTGGGTGAGCGGCGACTTTGACCCCAAGTTAGGCTTCACCTACCGCCGCGACTACGCGCAGCCGAGCGCCGCGCTCGCCGGCTACCTCTACAGCCCCGCGCCGTGGCTGCGGCTCCTCACGCTCACGCTGAGCGCGCAGCAGACGCGCTCCGCCGACCTCGCGCGCGACCTCGGCGCGGGGGGCGACCTCGCGCTCACCGCCTGCCACCTGAGCAACTGGTGCCTCAGCGGCGGCGCGGGGCTGCTGCGCGACGTGGTGGACTCCCGCTTCGCGCTCGGCGCCGCCGCCGTGGGCGCGGGCGTCTACGACTCCGGGGCGCTCTCGCTCGGCGTCACCGCCCCGGCGGGGCGGCGGCTCGGGGGGGAGGCGTGGCTCACGTCGCGCCCGGGGCGCTTTGGGGGCGACCTCAGCGACCTCAGCCTCACCGCGCGCGCCGCCCTCTCGCCCCACCTGCGCCTCGCCCTCAGCGGCAGCGCCGCCCGCTACGACCTCGGCCCCCGCGCCCCCACCCCCGAGGGCGACGTGGGCGGCGCCGGCGCCTCCCTCGGCGCGAGCGGGCAGGTGATCATCACGCCCACCCCCGCCGCGCAGCTCGACGCCGTGGGGCAGCTCAACAGCGACACGGGGCTCGCCCGCCTCCAGGCACGCCTCCGCTGGCGCTACCTCCCGGGCAGCGACCTCTTCTTGGTGGTCCGCCGCGACCTCCCCACCCCCCTGCTGGGCGCCCCCGCCGCGGGCGGCGGGGAGGGGTGGAGCGTGACGCTCAAGGTGGGGTGGCGGCTCGATGAGGCGCTGTGAGCCTCGCCCGCCCCCCCGCCCGCCGCCCCCTCGCCTCCCGCCGCGCCCTTGACCCTTACCCTTGACCCTTGAGTCTCCCATGCGCCTCCTCCTCACCGGCTTCTACGACTGGCGTGACCTCGGCGCCCCCCCCGCCCTCGACCGCTGCCGCGACAACCCGAGCTGCCGCCTCACCCGCGGCCCCCTCCCCCCGCCCCTCGCCGCCGAGGCGGCGCGGCGCGGCGCTGTCCTCGATGTGGTCAACCTCCCCGTCACCTGGGGCGCCGCCGAGCGCCTCGACCTGAGCGCCTACGACGCCGCGCTTCACCTCGGGCTCGGCGTCTACGACCGGCACGACGAGCTGTGGGTGGAGGAGGGGGCGTGGAACGCGCGGCGGGGGGTGGACGCGGCGGGGGCGGGGCGCGACGAGCGCATCGCGCCGGCGGGCGCGGAGGTCCTGCCGCCCACCCCCCGCGTCGCCGCGCGCCTCGCGGGGCTCGGCGCCCTCGCCCTCCCGGGGGGCTTCCGCGCGCTCCCCAAGCCCGCGCGCGCCAGCAACGCCTACCTGTGCAACGAGACGCACTTCCGCGCCCTCGCCGCCGCCCACGCCCGCGGCGCGGCGCCGCGCCCGCTCGACGTCTATTTCGTCCACCTCCCCTACCCCCCGCCGGACGCGGGGGAGGTGGGGGAGGGCGAGCGCGCGCTGGCGGCGGCGGTGGGGGCGCTGGCGCGGTGGCTGTGGTGGGGGGAGGGGGCGCCCTAGACCACCGCCACCGTCTTGCTCGCGAGCAGCGCCCCCCCCGCCAGGCGCGTGGCGTCGAGCGTGAGGCGGGCGAGCCCCTCCGCCGACAGCCCCCGCGCCACGCCGTCGCCGCTGAGGAGGTCGGGGGCGCCGCGGGGGGCGTAGTCCTCGTGGCCGCTCAAGACGTCGGTGACGAGCGCGTCGTCAAAGAAGAGCTGCGACACGCGGGCGCGCGCGCCGCTGCGCGTCACCACCTCAAAGTGGACGTGGAGGGCGCGCCCGCGATACCAGCCGGGCAGGCAGGTCTTGAACCACACCTCGCCCGCCGCGTCCGTCACCTGCGCGCCTCGGCAGAAGTCGCGCGCGGTGTAGCCGGGGTCGCGGACGCACTGCGCCGGGCTGGGCGTCTCGCCTGAGTAGCTCCCCTCGTGGTTGGTGTGCCACACGCGCACGGTGGCGCCCGCGAGGGGCGCGCACGCGCCGTCCACCACGCGCAGCGCGAGCCACATCGGCAGCCCCGCCCACCCCTCGGAGATGTCCTCGCGCGCGAGGTCGCCCTCGGTGGTGCAGGGGCCGGCGGTGGTGGGCTCGGCGAGGGCGCAGGCGCCGAGCGCCGCCTCGCCAAAGGGGCTCGGGGGGCGCGCGCCGAGCGCGGCGGTGCCCCCGCGCGCCCAGCCCCCCTCCCCGCCCGCGCCGCCCGCGCCGCCCGCGCCGCCCGCGCCGCCCGCGCCGCCCGCGCCGCCCGCGCCGCCCGCGCCGCCCGCGCCGCCCGCGCCGCCCGCGCCGCCCTCCGCGCCCGCGCCGCCCGCGCCGCCCGCGCCGCCCGCGCCGCCCGCGCCGCCCGCGCCGCCCTCCGCGCCGGCGCCGCCCGCGCCGCAGGCGGGGAGGGTGAAGAGGGCGGCGCCGGCGAGGGCGCGGAGGGTTTCGCGGCGGCTGGGGATGGCGGGGGGGGCGGGGAGGGTCATGAGGGCTCTTGGGGGGTGAGGGCGGCGAGGGTGAAGACGCGCAGCGGGCGCGCCTTGCCCTTTAGCTCTAGCTCACCGAGGTCGCGCGTGTCGAGGGCGCCGCGCAGGGCGGCGTGGGTGGACTCGGAGAGCAGGACGGCGGTGGCGAGCGCCTTGTTGAGCCCCTCGAGGCGCGAGGCGGTGTTGACGGTGTCGCCGAGGACGGCGTACTCGCTGCGCTCGTCGGTGCCCATGAGGCCCACCACCACGGGGCCCGTGCACACGCCCACGCCCATCTGGAGCGCAGGGAGCCCCTCGGCGGCGAGGCGGGCGTTGAGGGCGCCCATGGCGCTCACCATCTCGCGCGCCGCCTCGCAGGCGCGCAGGGCGTGATCGGGGAGGGCGAGGGGGACGCCGAAGGTGGCCATGACGGCGTCGCCGATGAACTTGTTGAGGGTGCCGCCGTGGGCGTGAATCACGGGCACGATGGTGTTGAAGTGCAGGTTGAGGAGGCGCAGGAGGGTGTTGGGGTCCACCCGCTCGGAGAGGGCGGTGAAGCCGCGGAGGTCGGTGAACAGCACCGTGACGGCCCGCTCCTCGGCGCTCACGGTGCGCTCTAGGAGGCGGCGGGCGATCTCGGGGTCCACGTGCTGCCCAAAGAGGCGGAGGGCGCGCTCCTTCTCGAGCGCGTGGGCCTGGCTCTCGCGCAGCGTCTCGACGGCCCGCCGGGCGAGCTCCGAGAAGAGCGCGAGCTCGCGGGGCGTCCACCAGCGCGCGGGGGGCAGCTGCAGGTCCTGCGCCCCGGCGGCCACCTGCGCCGCGAGGCGCTGCACCCACCGCGTGAGCCCCTTCACCCGCAGCGACACGAGCGCGCCGAGGGCGAGGGTGGCGGCGAGCGCCACGAGCAGCCCGCGGAGCGCGAGCCACGACGCCTCGCCCGCCGCCTCGCGCGCCACGCGCTGCGGCAGCGTCACCCAGAGCGTCCACCGCAGCCCGGCGAGGTCGAGGGGCTTGCAGTAGGCCCACACGCCCTCCCCGTCGAGGGTGAGGGGGCGGCGGGGGGCGTCGCACGAGAGGGGGGCGCCGGGGGCGCCGTCGGGGGCGAGGGGGCTGAGGACGGGGGCGCGCCCGCGCGTGTCGTGGGCCACGAGGCCGCGCTCGTCCACGAGGACGCCGCGGTACTCGGGGCGGTGGCCGAGGGCGTGGGTCACGAGCGTGCCGAGGGCGCTCGGCGCCATGCCGCCGACGATGAAGCCGCGGAGCTCCCCCGCGGCGCCCGCGGCGCCCCCTTGCCCGCGCACGGGGACGGCGATGTGGACGCTCGGCTCCCGAATCTGCTTGCCCATCACCAGCGCGCCAAAAGAGGCGCGCCCCGTCTGCAGGAGTCTGCGGTAGTAGTCGCGGTCGGCGTAGCTCACCGCCTCCGTCGACGGCGGGCGCTCAGGGGCGAACACGAGCGGGCGCGCGGTCATGTCGGCGAGGTAGAGGCTCTTAAAGGAGTGAGCGGCGGCGAGCTGGTCGCTGGCTATGCGCTGCAGCTCGCCGGGCTCCCAGCGGGCGAGCGCCCCAAAGGAGGCGGCGACGACCTCCAGGATCTCGGTCTTGAGCTCCACGAGTCCGCGCATGTCCTCCTCGGCGCTCTCGAGGTGGTAGCGCGCCTCCGCGTCGAGCGCCGCGCTCACGCGCGCCTGCCCCGCCGCCGCCGCCCAGGCCCCAAAGAGGAGCGAGGGCGGCGCGAGGATGCAGGCGAGGGTGGCCATCAGCCACGCGGAGAGGGTGTAGCGGGGCGCGG
>VGTA01000383.1 GCA_016874875.1 Deltaproteobacteria bacterium
GGGAGGCGGCGGGGGCGCAAGCGGGGGCGCAGGCGGGGGCGCAGGCGGGGGCGCAGGCGGGGGCGCAGGCGCCGCCCGCCGTGCCCGCCGGGCCCGTCCGCAATGAGTCCACGCCTGAGCTCTGCGCCAACGGGCGCGATGACGACGGCGACGGCTTCACCGACTGCGCCGACCTCCACTGCCAGGCCAACCCCGCCGCCGCCTGCGCCGGGCCCCTCGAGAACAGCGACGCGCTCTGCGCTGATCAGGTGGACAATGACCAGAACTCCTTCGCGGACTGCATGGATTTTGGCTGTAGCCAGAATCCTTTCGTGGCCGTCTGCGGTCCGCAAGAGAACACCTACGAGCTCTGCACCGACGAGCTCGACAATGACCAGAACGGCTTTGTGGACTGCGACGACACCGCCTGCACGCGCAACCTCCTGGTGGGGGCGTGCAAGGCCGATGAGCGCGGCTACTGCCTCGATGACCTCGACAACGACGGCGATGGGCTCGTGGACTGCGCCGACGCCGACTGCGCGCGCGCAGCCGGGTGCGCGCCGCGCCGCCCGCAGGCCCCCGCCTTTGACCCCGCCGCCCTCGAGACGGGGGACGCCCGCTGCGCGGACGGCGTGGACAATGACGGCGATGGGCGCGTGGATTGCCAGGATCGCCACTGCCTGTGGAATCCCGCGGTGACCGTGTGCCCCGGGGCGCGCGAGGCCTCTGAGGCGCTCTGCGCCAACGCGGTGGATGATGACGGCAACGGCTACATGGACTGCCTAGATTTTAGCTGTAGCCAGAATCCCTTCGTGCAGGCGTGCGGCCCCAAGGAGGCGTCGGACGCGGCGTGCACGGACGGGGTGGACAACGACGGGAACGGCTACGTGGACTGTGACGACAACGCCTGTAGCCGCAACGTCCTGGTGGGGGTGTGCGGGGCAGCGGCGGGGGAGGCGGGGTTCTGCGCGGATGGCTTTGATCAGGACGGCGATGGGCGCGTGGACTGCGCGGATGAGGACTGCGCGCGGGCGGGGGACTGCGCGGGGCGCTGAGGGCGCCGCGCAGCAGAGTCTCGACCGCGAAAAGCCGCGAGCCCCGCCGCCCGGTCAGGGCGTGGGGCTCGTTGTCTAGATCAGTCGGGGCGAGAGGATTTGAACCTCCGACCCCTTGCTCCCGAAGCAAGTGCGCTACCAGGCTGCGCTACGCCCCGATCTCTACCCTCTGAGCGCCGCGATGGCGGCCCTGAGGTCGGGAGCGCCAAAGACCGCGGAGCCCGCGACTAAGACGCTGGCGCCGACCTCTCTCAAGGCGGGCGCGTTGTGGACGTTTATACCACCGTCCACCTGAATGTCAAGGGATAACGCGCGCGCTGTGCACATCTCGCGCAGGCGGCGGACCTTGCTGAGCGTCTGGGGGATAAACGCCTGCCCGCCGAAGCCGGGGTTGACGCTCATGAGCAGGACGAGGTCGACGGAATCGAGGGACTCCTCGAGGGCGCTGAGGGGGGTGGCGGGGTTGAGGCTGACGCCGACGCGGGCGCCCGTGGCGCGAATCTGGGCGAGGCAGCGGTGCAGGTGGACGCAGGCCTCGGCGTGGACGGTGATGCCGTCGGCGCCCGCGGCGCGGTACTCCTCTATCCACCGCTCCGGGCGCTCGATCATGAGGTGCGCGTCAAAGAAGAGGGTCGTGTGGGGGCGCAGGGCGCGGAGGACGGGGGGGCCAAAGGTGAGGTTGGGGACAAAGTGCCCGTCCATCACGTCGAGGTGCGCCCAGTCGGCGCCGGCCTCCTCGAGGCGGCGGAGCTCGTGGGCGAGGTGCGCGAAGTCGGCGGAGAGGAGCGAGGGGGCGACGAGGACGGGCATGGGGCGAATCCGGGCGATTAGGCAGGGGTCAAACAGGGGTCAAACAGGTGCCAGGCACCTGTTATGTGCCCGCAAAACATACACAAATCAACCAACGCCCGCGATGTCAAATCACCGCATACGCACCAGCCGCACCGCATAAAACCCATCGGTGTTGTGCTCCGCCGGGTTGATCGAGAGCGCCCCCCCCCGCATCAGCGGCGCCCAGCGCGCCGGGTCGCCCGGGGGGGCGGCGAGCGACAGCTCGGGGTAGGCGAGCAGCAGCTGACTCACCACCTCCGTGGTCTCCTCGGGGGTGTCGGTGCAGACGCTGTAGACCAGGTGCCCGCCCACGCGCACGCTCAACACCACCGAGTGGAGGAGCGCCATCTGCCGTTTCGCCGCCCGCTGCACATCGGCGGGCGTGCGGCGCCAGCGGACCTCGGGGTGGCGGCGGACCACGCCGAGGGCGGAGCAGGGCGCGTCGAGCAGCACGGCGTCGAACTCGCCGGCGAACGGGCGCCCCCCGGGCGGCGTGAGCCCCTCGGGCGCCCCGGCGCCGGCGTCGTGCTGCAGCGCGGCGGCCCAGGCGTAGGGGGCGAGGCGCTCGCGCAGGTCCGCCGCCTTGCGCTCGTGCACCTCGGTGGCCACCACCCAGCCGCCCTCCCCCACCGCCTCCACGAGCGCCAGCGACTTGCCGCCCGGCGCGGCGCACACGTCCCACACGCGGTCCCCCGGGCGCGCCCCGAGCAGCTCCGCCACCAGCTGCGACCCCTCGTCCTGCGCGTACCACAGCCCCGCGCGGAAGCTCGGCGCCGAGAAGGGGTGCGGGTGGTCGAGGTAGAAGGCGCCCGCCGCCCACCGCGCCGGCGTCACCGTCGCCCCCTCCGCCTCGAGGGCGGCGCGCAGGGCGCTGGGGGTGTGCCCGAGGTGCGGGCGCACCGAGAGGGGCGCGGGGCGGTTGTTGGCGTGCGCCAGCGCCTTCACCTCTTCGAGGCTGCGCGTCCGGAGCTGCGACCTGATCCACCAGCGCGGGTGGCTGAGCTCCGCGCTCAGGAGCTCGTCCCCCTTGAGCTTGGTCAGCGCCGGCGCCCCCTCCTCCGCCACCGTCTTGAGCACGCGGTTGACGATGCCCATCGCCCACGGCGACGCGCGCTTGGTGAGCTCCACCGACTCGTTGACCGCCGCGTGCGGGGGGATGTCCATGCGCGTCAGCTGGTAGTGCCCGAGGACGATGGCGCGCTGCACGTCGGGGGGCAGCTTGGCGACGTCCTCGCGCAGCAGCTCGTTGAGCTCCGCGCACAGCCGCCCCCACAGGCGACTCACGCCCAACACCAGCTCCGTGGCGAGTCGGCGGTCGAGGTCGCTGAGCTGCGCGCGGGCGGCCTCGGAGGCGAGCGTGGGCTGCAGGAAGGCGTCGCCCTCGAGCAGCCCGCGCAGGACGACGTCGGCCACGTGGCGCGCGGGGGTGACGGCGACGGCGGGGGCGCGCTCGGGGGCGGGGCGGTCGGCGCGCGGGCGGTCAGGGCGCGGGCGGTCGGCGCGCGGGCGGTCGGCGCGCGGGTGGGGGGGGCGAGGGCTGTGCATGCGTGTGCTCCGCGACCTGCGTCGCTGTGTGCGTGAGAGAGTGGATGTGGGGGGCGCGGCGCGCTAGAGGGCGGCGCTGAGCGGCGCGCCCGGGCGGAGCGGGTAGCCGCGGCAGAAATCAGCCCCGCTCACCGCCGCGCGGCTCGGGCGCTGCACGCGCGTCAAGCGCAGCGCCCCCTCCCCGCAGCGCACCAGCGGCCCCGCCCCCCCCACCTCCACCACGGCGCCGGGGGGGAGCGCGGCGGCGTGGGGGTGGGCGCGGAGGAGCTCCTCCTCGCCCACCTCCTCGCAGGCGTGCACCTTGAGCGCCCCCTCGGGCAGCTCCACGTACGCCCCCGGCCACGGGTGCACCCCGCGCGCGAGGCTGGCGAGCGCGGGCGCCGGGCGCTCCCAGCGCAGCAGGCCGTCCTCCTTGGCCAGCATCGGCGCGTGGGTGGCGCCCGCCTCGTCCTGCGCCTCAAAGCTGAGCGGCGCCGCCACCCAGGCGTCGAGCGCCTCGCGCAGCGCCTCCGCCGCGAGGCGCGCGAGGCGGTCGTGCAGCTCCCCCGCCGTCTCGCGCGGCCCCACCTCGAGCGCGCGCCGCAGCGCCACCCCGCCCGTGTCCATGCCCTCGTCGAGGCGCATCACCGACACCCCCGCGCGCCGCTCCCCGCGAATCACGCTCCACTGGATGGGCGCCGCCCCCCGGTACGCCGGCAGCAGGCTCGCGTGGAGATTCACGCAGCCCCAGCGCGGCAGCGCTAGGTAGCGGCGGGGCAGCAGCTTGCCGTAGGCGACCACCACCGCGAGGTCGGGGGCGAGGGCGCGCAGGGCGCCGTAGCTCTCGTCGCTGAGGCGGGGCCACTGGAACACGGGCACCCCCGCCTCGTCGGCGCGCGCCGCCACCGGCGTGCGCTGCAGCAGCTGCCCGCGCCCCTTGGGGCGATCGGGCTGGCTGACCACCCCCACCACCTCCGCGCCCCACGCCAGGAGCGCGCTGAGCGCGGGGACGGCGAACTCGGGGGTGCCCATAAAGAGCACGCGCGGCCGCGGGGGCAGCGGCCCGCCGTCGTAGCCCGCCGCGAGGGGCGGGGGGGCGGGGGCGCGCGGGGGGGGGGGGCCCGGGGCGCCGGGGCCC
>VGTA01000384.1 GCA_016874875.1 Deltaproteobacteria bacterium
ACCCGAGCGACATCCGCGCCGATGACAGCCTCTACGGCATGGCGGAGGCCTACTACGCGCAGACGCGGTACGAGGAGGTGGAGCGCGCCGTCGAGCAGATTCTGCGAGAGCACGCCGACGCCGGCCTCGCCGAGAAGGCGCTCATGCTCCTGCACGACTCCTACCTCGGCATGGACAAGTGCCCCAAGGCGCGCGACGCCCTGCGCCTCCTGGTGGCCAAGTACCCCCGCTCCAACCAGGCGCGCGCGGCGCAGCGGAAGCTGCCGCAGCTCGAGAAGCGCTGCCCCTGACCGCGCGCGGCGGCTAGAGCCACGACTCTGGGACGAACAGGATGTCCCCGGGGCGGAGCGGCGCGTTGGAGGCCCGCCCGCGGCTGATCTCCTTGAACGGGACCGAGAAGCGCTCCTCGCTGAGCGCGTCGCCCTCCCGCGCGCGGATGAGGATGAGGTCCGGCGCCGCCAGCGGCATCAGCCCGCCGGCGAGCGCCACCGCCTGCACCACGCTCATGCCGTCCTCATAGCGGTAGGTCCCTGGCTTCTTCACCTGCCCGAGGATAAACACCTTCTTGGAGTTGGCCTCCTTGAGGAACACCGTCACCTGCGGCGCGCGCAGGTAGCCCGCCCGCAGGCGCTCCGCGATCAGCGCCGCCAGCTCGCTCGGCGAGCGCCCCTCCGCCCGCACCTCGCCGATCAGGGGGAACAGGAACCCGCCCCCCGACTCCACCCGATACAGCCCCGTCAGCTCCTGCTCCTGATAGACGCGCACCTCGAGCACGTCACCCACGCCGAGGAGCGCCCCGCTCACCCGCTTGAGCTCCGCCGCCGAGGGCAGCGAGGGGGGCAGCGGCGGCGGGGGGGAGGGGCAGGCGCTGAGCAGCAGGGGCGCGCTGAGCAGCAAAGGCGCCTTGAGCCGCGCCACCGCCAGGGGCGTGCGAGGGGAGAGCGTACCGCCCACCTCAGTTCAACATCAGCGTGAGGGTGAACAGCTGGCGCTGGTACTGCGCGATGTCGCTGATGGGGAGCGCGGGGTCGACCGGCAGCACGTAGCTCGTGTAGTTGGCCTCGATGCTCCAGCCCACCAGCGCCCGCAGGGGGCCGCTCACGGGCACCTCAAAGCGCGCCTGCGCCCGCAGCACGGGGTCCACGCGCCCCGCCCCGTCAATGGCGTTGGAGGGCGTGTAGTCGTAGAGGTCAAAGGACAGGTCGCCTAGGAAGACGACGCGCTCGCTCACCCGCACCCGCGCCTTGAGGAAGCCGCGGTCGAGCTCATAGAAGTTGGAGAAGCCCGAGTCGCGCCCGTCGCGCTGATACCCCACGCTCACCCGCAGCCGCGACTCGAGCTGATACGTCAGCTCCGTCAGCGCGATCAGCCCCGAGAAGGCCTCCCCGCTCGCGTTGAGGGTGTTGGCGTAGCCAGCCTTCAAGAACACCGAGAAGCGCGGCGTGATGAGCCCGGTGAGCCCCACCTGCGCCCGCAGCGGCGTGGAGTCGCGCGAGAGCGCCTCCGCGGAGGCGGGCTGCCCCGCCGCGGGCTGAAAGTCGTTGTAGTCGTTGCTCGCGTAGGTCACGTCCAAGACGAGGTAGTTCTTGGGCAAGAAGCGCCAGCGCGTCTCAAGGGCGAGGACGTGGGCGAGCTTCTGGGAGCGCCCCTGAATCTGGAACTCTGGGCGCGCGTTGAGGAACGTGAGCGTCTGCAGCTCATAGCCGAGGTTGAACGCCAGGGGCCCCTCCCGCTGCGCGCGCCCCGGCGAGAAGGAGGCCCGCACCCCGGCGCGATTCTCGAGGCGCTCAAACCCAAAGATGGAGCTCTCGTAGGTGGGGCGCTCAATGTAGTTGAAGCGCTCCGTGAGCGAGAGCTGCAGCGGGCGCGAGGGGCCAAAGAGCAGCTGCGCGTTGAGCGTGGCGCTGTCGAAGGTGTTGCGGCTCTGGCGCACGCGGTCGGTGACCACCCCATCCGACTGGTCCATGTAGAGGTAGTGGCGGTAGCCGAGGTCGACCTGCGCCTTCAAGCTCACCGACTCCTTGTGGCGATTCTCCACCGTCGCCCCCGCGCCCAGGCGCAGGAGCCAGCCGTCGTTGGGCGTGGCGCCGTAGGCGTCCTCGGGGGCCTCGTAGAAGACGTTGGTGTCGTAGCTGTTGCTGAGCGAGAGTCGCGGGCGCAGGCGGACGCTCTCGCCGCGCACCTCGAGGGGGGAGGCGGGGGCCGCGTGGGAGGGGCGGGGCGATCCCGCGAGCGCGAGGAGCGCGAGGTGCGCGAGGGGCGCCACAGAGAGCCGGACGGTGACACCGAGGCGCCTGAGGCGCGAGAGCCGCGAGTGTGCCATGCTTAGATCAATCGTATCACTGGCTAACCGTGATCGCTTCAGGGCGCTCTGCGGAGATGGGCTGGTAGATGATCACCGACTGCTCATCGGTGTCGGCGGTGAAGGCCTCGACGGCCTTGTCGGAGACCTCCGACTTGGACGTCTGCTGGCTCTGGATGAGCGCGGCGTCATCCGCGTTCCCCGCGCAGCCGGAGATCTGCGTCTGCGAGAGCTTGACGCGCTCGAGGGCCATGGAGATCTTGACGAACTCGTGGTTGATGAGGTCCACCTGCCCCATCACCACCGCCTCGCGGAGACTCACGCCCGCCTCCTCCGAGATCCGCAAGAAGCCCTTTACCTTGGCGAGGTTGCCCTTCACGCAGTTGGCCAGCTTGATGTCTTTGGACTCGTGCGCCTCCTGCAGGCGCCTGAGGGCGCCGCTGAGCACCGACTGCATCTCCGCGAGCGCCGCCTCCGACTGCTTGAGCTTCACGGGCGAGGGGAGGCGCTCCGCGTCGCGGTAAGCGCGCCCCATGTCCTCGGCGCGAGAGGAGGGCGCGGGGCGCAGGAGGTAGGGGAGGGCGAGGGCGCCGAGCGCGGGGAGCGCTGTGCGGAGCATGAACGCGCGCGGTGAGCGAGACGACATCGTGGGCTCCGATCGAGAGCGGGGGGAGCGGTGGGGAGGAGAGGGTCGCTAATTGGAGGGCGTGAAGACGAACGGATACTTGATCGTCACGTCGCCCCCAGACGGCTGCGGGAAGCGCCAGCGCTGAATCTGCGCCACGATGCACGCCCCCACCGCCGGCGAGCTCATCGTGTTGGTGGTCACGCGCGCCGCGCTCACGCGCCCGGAGGGCTGAATGGTGAACTGCACCTCGATCTTGCCCTTGAGCGTGTTGTCCTTCTTGAGCTCGCTCTCATAGCAGCTCTTGAGGGCGCCGGCGCGGCGGGTGACGGTCTTCTCGATGTCGGCGCGCGACAGGGAGCCCGTGCCGACCGCCTCGGAGGGCGCCGACATCTTGAGGTTGCCCGTGGGCGCCTTCTCCACCTTGCGCCCCGTGGAGACCGCCTTGCGCTCCCCGCCCACCAGGCGGCTGTCGTCCACGTCGATGGTGCCGCCCTCCGAGTCCCCCGCCGCGGCGCGGCGCTTGAGACTCGCCGAGTCGGCCATCGCGAGCCCCGCGCCCTTAAAGGCCTCCGCCATCGACACCCGCGCCGCCTCGCCCGACAGCTCCCCCACGAGCCCCGACGCCGGCCCGTCCCCGCTCACCGCGAGGAAGCCGAGCAGCGTCTTGCGCTGCACGCGGTCGGTGAGGATGGCGGTGCGCTGCGCCTTGTTCTCGGGCGTGTCCGCCGGCAGCGGCTCATCGTCCGCCGCCGTCTCAGCCTCCTGCCCTGAGTCCTTGGGCTCCCCCTTGTCGTCATCCACAGGCTTCTCTTGGTCCGGGGGCGGCTCGGGGGGCTTGGGCTTGACGATGACGCTCAGGAAGCGGTTGGGGATGTCGGCGAGCTTGAGCTCCTTCTCGGGGTACTCGCGCGTGGTGATGAAGGTGATGCTGCCTGCCTGCAGGACCAGGCTCGCCAAGAGGCAGTTGACGAAATGCCAGTCGAGGGTGTCCCAGATGGAGCGCTGGAAGGCGGCAGGCACCTTGACCTTGAGGCGGGGGGGCGGCGGGGCGATGAACTGAAAGAGGAGCGTCAGGTCGCCCACGTCGATCTTGCCACGGAAGGAGTCGTCGAGCGTGAGCAGGTGCAGGCGCCCCGAGGGCGTCGAGATGCCCTTCTCGATGAGCATGGGGAAGTCGAGGAACTGGTCGCCCACGTTGACCTTGCCCGTCATGCGCTCGCTGAACTGAAGCACATACGCCCCGTTCACCACCTTAAAGAGCGGGTAGCAGGGAGGGAGGCCCTCGATGGGGATGTGGAACGTGCAGCGCTCATCCACGCCGATGGTCACAGGCTCGCGCTGGAGCAGGAGGTGCTCCTTGAGCACCACCCCCTTGCGGATGAGACCAACGCGCAGCACCTTGCGCTCGGGCTTCTGAGACATACACAGCTCCATCATCGGTGAACGGGTCGAGTCGCGCGCGAGCGCGGTAACCCCAAAGGATCATAGAGGCTCACGATTGGATTTTCAACTATTGAGGACGGATCCATCAAGAAGGGGCGCGCGGAGGGGGGCGGGGCGCGCGGAGGGGGGCGGGGCGCGCGAAAAG
>VGTA01000385.1 GCA_016874875.1 Deltaproteobacteria bacterium
CTCACGCGCAGGCTCACGCGCAGGCTCACGCGCAGGCTCACGCGCCGGCTCACGGTCACGCGCGGGGCGGGCGGGCGCTCGGGGCGACTCCTCGCGCGCCTCACGCGCGGGGCGGGCGGGGCGGGGCGCCTCCTCGCGCGCCTCCTCGCGCCCCTCCCCGCGCGCCTCCCCGCCGCCGAGGTCCGCGCTCAGACTCAGCTTCCCCTCCGGCGTGATCTCCTCGAGGGTCACCGTCAGCGAATCTCCCTCCGCGAACCGGCTCAGGATCTCGTGGCGCTGCACGCCCTTGAGGCGCGAGGAGTGCACCAGCCCGTCCGTGCCCGGCATGATCTCCACGAACAGCCCATACTCCATCACGCGGCGAATCGTCCCCGCGTAGGAGCGCCCCACCTCCGGCTGCTCCGGGAGGGCGCGCAGGACGCCCTCGTTGCCGTCGACGTCCTGCACCGAGAGGCGAATCTTCCCCTCGCGCGTCACCTCCACGCAGCGCACGCGGAGCTCCTGCCCCTCCTCAAAGAAGTCGTGCAGGTCGCTCCCGCGCGGCGTGCGCAGGTCCGACACGTGCACCAGCCCCTCCTGCCCGGGGATGATCTCCACAAAGAGCCCAAACTCCATGATCTTGCGAATCACGCCGTCATAGACGCGCCCCGGCTCCGCCTCCTCCGTGAGCTGCTCGATCATCGCCTTGGCCTGCGCGAGCGCCTCCTCGCCCACCCCCGCGATGATCACCGTCCCGTCGTCCTCCACGTCGATCGCGCAGCCGGTCACGTCGCTCAGCGCGCGAATCGTGCGCCCGCCGGGCCCGATGATGTCACGCACGCGGTCAGGGCTCACCTGCACCTTCAAGATGCGCGGCGCGTACGCCGTGAGCTGCTCGCTCGGGCGCGAGAGCGTCTTGTCCATCTCGCGCAGGATATAGAGGCGCCCGCGGCGGGCCTGCTCGAGCGCCTGCTCGAGAATCTTGCGCTTGAGGCCCTTGATCTTGATGTCCATCTGAATCGCGGTGATACCCTCGCGGGTCCCCACCACCTTAAAGTCCATGTCGCCGAGGTGGTCCTCGTCGCCGAGGATGTCGGACAGGACCGCCACCTTCCCCTGCTCCTCGATGAGCCCCATCGCGATCCCCGCCACCTGCTTCTTCACCGGCGCGCCGGCGTACATGAGCGCCAGCGACGAGGCGCACACCGTGGCCATCGACGACGACCCGTTGGACTCGAGCACCTCGCTCACCACGCGCACCGTGTAGGGGAACTCGTCATAAGACGGCATGATCGCGCGCACGCCGCGGTGCGCGAGGTTCCCGTGCCCGATCTCGCGGCGCCCGGTGCCGCGGAGCGGCTTCACCTCGCCGGTGCAGAACGGCGGGAAGTTGTAGTGGAGCATAAAGCGCTCAAAGCGGTCGCCGAGCAGGTCATCCACGCGCTGCTCGTCGCGCTTGGTGCCCAGCGTCACCGTGGCGAGCGCCTGCGTCTCCCCGCGCGTAAAGAGCGCAGAGCCGTGGGTGCGCGGGAGGGTCCCCACCTCACACCAGATCGGGCGCACCTCGTCGAGGCGGCGGCCGTCCATGCGCTGGCGGGTCTCGATCACGCGGCCGCGGACCACCTCGCGGTAGATGTCCTCCACGTACCCCTTGATCTCCCCCTCGCGCCCCGCCAGCGACGGGTCCGCCGCGAGCAGCGCGCGCACCGCGCCCGCCTGCGCCGCCTTCAGCGCCTCCTTGCGCTCCCCCTTGCTCGGATTCGGCAGAGAGCGGTCGAGGGGCTCGATGGTGAGGTCCACCACCCGCGCGAACAGGTCCGCGTCGATGGGCTCCACCTCCACGGGCAGCTTGGGCTTGCCGGCGCGCGCCGCGAGGTCGCGCTGGAGCTGAATGATGGGCTTGATCGCCTCGTGCGCCGCCAGAAACGCGTCGCGCATCTCCTCCTCGCTCGCCTCGGCGCCTTCGCCCTCCACCATCGTCACGGCGTCCTGCGACGCCGCTACCACCAGATTCAGCCGCGCCCCCGCCTGCATGGAGTAGGGGGGGTTGATCACATACCGCCCGCCCACGAGCGCCACGCGGCACGCGGCGATGGGGCCGTCAAAGGGCACGTCGCTCAGCGTGGCGGCGGCCGACGCCCCCACCATCGCGCAGAGGGCGGGGTCTTGCTCCTTGTCGAACGAGAGCACCGTGGCGATGATCTGGATGTCCTTGCGCCAGGTCTTGGGGAAGAGCGGGCGGAGGGGGCGGTCCATCAGGCGCGCGCTCAGGATCTCATCGGACCCGGGGCGGCTCTCGCGGCGCAAGAAGCCGCCGGGAATCTTGCCCGCGGCGTACTTCTTTTCGATGTACTCGCAGGTCAACGGCAAGAAGTCGGTGCCGGGGCGCGCCGACGAGGCGCCCACGCAGGTGACGAGCACCACCGTCTCGCCCATCGTCACCACGACGGCGCCGCTCGCCTGCGTGGCCACCTTGCCGGTCTCGAGGGTGAGGGTCGCCTCACCAAAAGGGGCCTTCACGGCCTTCATGTTCGCTACACCCATTGAGGTGTCTCCTTTGTGCGCCGCGCGCGCCCCCGCGCGCTCGCCCGCGCGCTCTCCCCCTTGGCTCGTGTGCTCTCCGAGACCCGCGCTCGAGCGCACCCCTGAGATCCGTGTGATCTCTGTGATCCCTGTGATCTCTGTGATCCCTGTGATCTGCGCGCCTTGACCTCAAGCGCGCAGGCCCGCCGCGCCCCCTGCCCCCGCCACGCGCCCCCCGTCGCCGCGTCGTGCGCGGGGCGGGGGGGGTGGGCGGGGGGGAGCGCGGCGGGCCTGCGTGCGTCAGCCATGGTGCGTGGGGCTGCTCCAGCGAGCGGTGCGAAGAGGCGTCGCGCAGCGCGTCTGCTCCTGAGAGCGTCTGATGTGCTGTGGGATTCTTCGTGTGTGTGCGCGGCGCTCAGGGGAGCGCGGCGCGGGGCGCTGAGGTGCTCAGCGGCCCTGTGGGGGACCCGCCTCAGGCGCGGAGTCCGAGGCGCGCGCAGAGGGCGCGGTAGCGCGCGTTGTCCTGCGTGCTCAGGTAGCGGAGCAGGCGGCGGCGCTGGCCGACGAGCTTCTTGAGGCCGCGCGTCGAGGCATAGTCGTGCTTGTGGTTCTTGAGGTGGGCGGTGAGGTCCTTGATGCGCTGCGTCAGGAGGGCGACCTGCACCTCGGGGGAGCCGGTGTCGGCGTCGCCGCGCTTGAAGTCTGCGATGATCTGTGACTTGATGTCGGTGTCGAGCGGCATGGTGTACTCCGTGGAAGAGGGGTTGAGCGCTGGCGAAGCCGTCGTTTCGCCAGGCTAGTGAGGCGCGCGCGCCTCGGAGAGCGCGCTTCTTGTATCTGAGCGCCTAGCCCAAATCAAGCGCTTTCGACGCCCGTCGCTCTCAGCCCGCGTACACCACGCCGCGCACCACCTGCAGCGCCCCGTCCGCGCCGAGGCGGGCGAGCGCGAGGAGGCGCCCCTCGCCGTCGCGGGGGTCGGGGTCCTCGTCGCGGGCGATGAGCGCGCAGACGAGGGGGCCCTCGCCCGCGCCCTCGCCCTCGCCCTCGCCCGCGCCCGCGCTCGCGCCCTCCTCCACGCGGAGCGGGCGCGCGCGCTGGCCCTGCGCCAGCGCCGCCGCCCCCGCCGCGTCCACCCAGGCGCGCGGCCAGCTCGGCAGGGCGCGCTCGAGGGGGATGAGGCGCGACGCGAGCGTGGAGCTTGAGAGCGCCGAGGCGGGGCAGGCGTCCTCCACGCGCAGCCCCCCCGAGGCGACGCGGCGGAGCGCCGAGAGGTGGGCGTGGAGCCCGAGGGCGGCGCCGAGGTCGTGGGCGAGGCTGCGGATGTAGGTGCCCTTGGAGCACCACGCGCTCACCACAGCGCGGCGGCGCTCCTCATCAAAGCTCAACAGCTCGAGCGCATAAAAGACCACCTCGCGCGCGGGCGCCTCCACCTCCTCGCCCCGCCGCGCGCGCTCGTAGAGGGGGCGCCCGTCTACCTTGATGGCGGAGAAGGCGGGGGGGCGCTGCGTGATGCGCCCCACGAAGCCCGCCAGTGCGCGCGCCACGCCCTCGCGCGTGAGGGCGGCGAGGCGCGCCGGGGGGTCCTCGGCCACCACCTCGCCCTCCGCGTCATAGGTGTTGGTGGAGGTCCCGAACGACACCTCGCCCACATAGCGCTTGTCGTCGGCGGTGAGGTAGGTGGCGAGCTTGGTCCCCTCGCCGAGGCACACCACGAGCAGCCCCGTGGCCATGGGGTCGAGGGTGCCCGAGTGACCCACGCGCGAGACGCCGAGGGCGCGCTTGACGTCGCGGAGCACGTCAAAGCTGCTCTGCCCGCCCTGCTTGTCGATCAAGAGCACGCCGTGGGGGTGGTCTGGGCGCGCGCGCCGGCGACTCATGCGCGACGGGCCCCGTCGTCGTCGTCGTCGTCGTCGTCGTCATCGCTGTCGGCGTCGTCATCGCTGTCGGCGTCGTCATCGCTGTCGGCGTAGTCATCGCTGTCGGCGTAGTCATCGCTGTCGGCGTAGTCG